>JBCCHH010000012.1:0-11681 GCA_039028855.1 Pseudomonadota bacterium
ACCCGATCGCCATCGCCGGCATGTGGAATCTCCTGTTGGTCCATTATGAGAATATTCCACTTCCGAACAACACCATTTTGAGGGGGGATTACCATGATAAAGAGCAAATTCAACAAATCATAGATTGGCTTAATGATGAAAATTCAACTCAGAGCGGCTAGTAGTATCTTAATGAAATAGGTCGATCAGCTACGATTGATTGGAGTTACCTGATATCTGTGCCCAATTAGACCCTCCTTAAGTAGAGCAGTACACTGGAATACGCAGCCGGAAACGAACGCCGTTGGGTAGGTTTTCGGCGCGGATTGTGCCCTGGTGATGTTCGGTAATCAGGCGGACGATGCTCAGGCCGAGGCCCAGGTGTACGTCGGCATTCTTGTTGTCGCGCACGGAAACCATGGAATCGAACAGGGTTTCGCTGCTTTTGGGTAAGGGCGGGCCGTCGTTTTCGATGTCGAGTTCAACCTGGTCTGACGTTTGTTGGAGCCGCAGGCGGATGACGCTGTGGTTCGGGCTGAAGTCGATGGCGTTGTCGATGAGTTTATCAATGAGCTGAGCGAGCAGGTCCGGTACTGCACGCGCGATGATTGGGGCATCGGGCTGATACAGATGGAATGTTCGATCTTGGTAGGTGTCGCGACAGGCCGCGAGGTAGTGTTCGAGAAATTCATTCATAGGTACGGGTTCGAAATCTTCGTGCATCAGGCTTTCTTCAATGCGCGAGGCCTGGCTCATGGCCTGGAAGATTCGGTTGAGTCGATCGCTGCCTTCGCTGGCGCGCTGGCGGTAACGTTCGATGGCGTCTGGGTCGTTCACGTGTTCGAGGTTATCGAGCGAGGAGCGGATCATGGCTAGCGGTGTGCGCAGTTCGTGGGCCAGTTTGTCGGCCAGTGTGTGCAGATAGGTTTGATGCTCGCGCAGGCGGATCAGCAGTTGGGAAACGCTATGCTGAAGCTCACCGAGTTCATCACTGCGCTTTGCAGGTTTTAGTGTCTGGCGAACCTTGCCATCATCGCTGACGGCCGCTTCGACGCCATCACGCAGACGTCGGACGCGCTCAGATAACCAGGTGGCATACGCCACGAGCAGTAAGGTCACGCCGACGAATACTGCCAGACTGATGCCCAGCAAGCGCAGAACCGCCCGGTTGCTGTCGAGCAGGAGTTGATCGGCTTCACGTTCCATTAGCAATGTGCCTATGCGCCTGCCGGCGCGCTCAATCGGCACGCGAGTCGTGAGCAGCACGCCCGGTTGATTGACGCGGGTAGTCCAGGTGCCGGATGAATCGTAATTCGCTTCGGTTTCTGGCTCCAGCCGAATCGTGGCTGCGTTGCGGGTCGGCCCGGTCGCGATCGAATCGCTGGCCAATCCCTCGAACAGCAGGGTGTCGAGCCAGCCGGGTGTGGCGGATACGTTATCTTCACTGCCTTGGCGCTCGGCATGGGCAATCACCCAGGACGAGGGCAGGGCGATCCAGGCGCGGGTCTGGTCTGGCAGCACTGCCTCAAGTGCGCGGTCCAGCTCAGCTTCGGGACGCAGCAGATGCATTGCACCATCGGAGCTGAACGTTCGTGCTTCAGCGTAGGGCGCCGATGATCGTGCGTCAACCATTTCCCAGCCCATGGTCACGGCCATAAACGATTCCGGTAGTTGGAGCTCGACGGTCCAGCCTTGCGTTCCAGGTTGCCAGTAGCCCTGCACTCGAGGCCAGCCGACGGTGTTGCGGCCGCGTGATTCGATCCAGCCGGGTGCGAGCGGGGTGATCTCGACGCGGCCGGTCAAACCGTCTTCACGCACGAAATCCAGCATCAACCGGTCGCCGTTGTTTTGCGCGGGCGTGCTGTAGATTTGACGGTCGCTGGTGACCTCAAACAAAAGGTAGAGTCTCGCGCCGCGCTCGGCAGCGAAGACCTGGACTGCAGTATCGGGCCGATGCGCCTCGTCGCTGAGGAAACCGCGCCAGTCATCGGCATAGCCGTCGAGAAAGGGCGGCACGGCGGGTTGATGAACATGCAACGCCTGGCCCTGAATCTCCGGCCAGGCAATATCGTCCCGCTCGGCAAGCTGTCTTGCCGTGCTTGTGGCAGTGCTTAAAAAGGCTTCGGCATGTCCGGCTCGCAGCGTTTTTTCGACCTGGCGAGCAAATTGCCAGCCGGCCAGCGGCAAGGCCAGAATCACAAGCGAGATCAACAGAAGCTGGCTGCGTAGCGTCATTCGTTTTTGTGCCAGCGATAGCCTGCTCCATGGACGGTATGCAGCGCATCGAACTCAGGGTCCAGGGCCTGGAATTTGCGCCGGATGCGCTTGATGTGCGAGGTGATGGTGGTTTCATCGACGACCAGGCTGGCGGCCGTCATGAGCTGACTGCGGGTTTTGACGTGGCCCGGGTGTCTGGCCAACAAATGCACGATCCAGAATTCCGTCACCGTCAGCGCTACGCTCTGATCGTTCCAGACCGCGCTCAAGGCATCAGGATCAAGCACCAAAGCGCCTGTGCTCAGGGTATGCGTCGCTTGCTGACGGTTCGACAAGGCATCCACCCGACGGAACAGGGCGATGATGCGAGCCAGAAGATGGCTGGTACTGATGTCTTTGGTCAGATAATCATCGGCACCGAGTCGCAGGCCCGATACCGCATCCAGGTCACTGTCGCGTGCGGTTAGGAAAATGATCGGCAATTCGTTGGACTGCTGCCTGAGCCAGCGGCACAGCTCGAACCCGCCTTCGGGTTCATTACCAAGGCCGATATCGATAACGACCAGATCGGGCAGGCCAGTCTGAAACGCGTGCTCGGCCTGGGTCCGATCCGGCAGCCCCAGCGTGGAAAAGCCGTAGCGTTCCAGCGCGTCACGATAGTTTTCGCGAATCAGGGCTTCATCTTCGACAATGGCAATCGTCCGTGTGGTCATTGGCACGCTGTCAGGCTGTTCGGCATCCGTCATGGGTAATGGCGGCAGTATACGGCAGCATCCTGCGGCGAAATGCGCCTGGCTCGTTGGTGGAGCGATTTCATGGCTGCTGCCATCGTTTTGCCACATTTGATCGCTGAATGGCCATTTTCCGGCCCGGCTCAGGTCAGGTCCGTATGTTGAGCTATCTCCACTGCTTTTGAATCGTTTGTGGAGACGTCATCATGCCCGCCTTTCGCCCCGTTTTAGTTGTATTGCTTCTTTGCCTGCTGATTAGCGTCAGGCTCCAGGCTCAGGAGCCGGAATTGGACCCTGCCATGCTTTGGCTCAATCATGGCAGCTCGGCGAGTTCTGCTATGGCGCTGGTTACCGATATTGATATTGAAGTGACCGGGATGCTGGCCTATACCCTGATTCGCCAACAGTTTCTCAATGACAGTTCCGAGTGGGCCGAAGGGCGATACGTTTTTCCGCTGCCTGACGAGGCGGCCGTCGAAAGTCTGCGAATTGTGATTGGCCAGCGCGTGATCGAGGGCGAAATTCAGGAGCGCGAGCAGGCTCGAATCGTCTATGAGAAAGCGCGAGCCGAAGGACGCATCGCCAGCCTGGTCGAACAGGAGCGGGCCAATCTGTTTTCCACCAGTATTGCCAATATCGGGCCGGGTGAAGTACTCGAGGTGCAAATCGGGTTTCGCCAGCGCGTCGAGTTCGCGCATGGTGAGTTCCGCTTACGCTTTCCGATGAGCATTGCGCCGCCGTACGTACCGGGCACGCCGATTCCAGCCGAGCCCGGTTCGCCGCAAGACGGTGGCGGTTGGTCGCAGAATACCGATCGCGTGCCCGATGCGTCGCGCATTACGCCGGCCGTGGTTGGGCCGATGGAGTCGACCAATCCGGTCGCGCTGAATGTCGAGTTGAATGCCGGTATGCCGCTAACGCTGCTTGAGTCGAGCCATCATCGGATCGATAAGCACTACGAGCACGGTAGCTGGAAGATTTCGCTGGATGGCTCGGACGCGAATCCACACAAGGATTTCGAATTGATATGGCAACCGGCCGTAGCCGAGCATGTCGAGTCGGTGCTGTTTGTCGAGCGTATGGGTGATCAGGACCATGCGCTGCTCATGCTGACCCCGCCCGAGCAATTCTCGGCCATGCAGACGCGGCGCGAAGTCACGCTGATTATCGATACTTCGGGCTCGATGGAAGGCGAGTCGCTCGAGCAGGCTCGGCAAGCGCTGCGATTTGCGTTGGAAAGTCTGGACAGTGGCGATCGATTCAATCTGATCGAGTTCAACAACGCGGCCCGTGCCCTGTTTCCTTCATCGGTTGATGCGAGCGCGGCGAATGTTCGCCAAGCCAGCAACTTTGTTGATCACCTGAGCGCCCACGGCGGCACGGAAATGCTGCAGCCTTTGGATCTGGCCATGCGGCAGACGGTCAGCCCTGGATTTCTTGCGCAGATTGTGTTCGTCACCGACGGGCAGGTCGGAAACACGGACGAAATCGTTACGTTCGTTCGCAACGGCATCGGCGACTCGCATTTGTTCACGGTCGGCATCGGTCATGGCGTCAATAGCCGGTTTCTGTCCGATCTGGCACGCTTTGGTCATGGCAGTACTGTGCTGATCGCCGATGTTTGGCAGGTGCGCACACGCATGAATGAACTGATCGCACAGTTGACCAGCCCGGTGTTACACGATATCGAGCTGCACTGGCCGCACGAGGTTGAATTAGTGCCTCAGCACATGCCCGATCTCTATACCGGGCAGCCGTTGCTGGTCGCAGCTAGAGGCGATCAACTTCGAGGCGATGTGCTGGTCACCGGTTTCAGCGATGGCCAGCCCTGGCAACAGGTCATTCCTTTGGAAACCATTCAGGAGGCACCCGGTGTGGCGGCGTACTGGGGGCGTCAGGCGATCCAGCAAGCGCTGGATCGTTCTGATCACGATTTGAGCGTGCAACAGGCACGGCAGCGTGTGGTTGATCTGGCCATCGAGTATCAGTTGCTGAGTCCGTATACCAGCCTGGTCGCGGTTGACCGCACGCCAGAGCGCTCGCGCCAGGCGGCCTTGCGGCGTCATGACGTGCCCGGTTATCGACCGGATAATGGGCAGAATGCACGCGCGCTGATGGCCCGCGCCATGCCGGCGACGGATGCCGGGTCTGTATCTCGTCTTATCGGCGGCTTGCTGGCCTTGCTCATGGTGGTTCTGATGCTGCTGCATCCTGTGATCGGCGGCGATCGTGATTCGGAGATCACGCCGTGATCCGGCCGCTGCTGATCAGCGCGTTGTTGGCGGTCGGGCTTTGGCAGATTGGCGCTGCATTCAGCATTCAGGCCAAGGCCTGGCTGGGGCAGGTGTTGCTGGAACGCGCTTGGGCAAAAACCAAACAGAACGATGAGCCAGTCGCCCCCTGGCCGGGATCGGTGAGTCATCCGATCGCCAGGCTCAGCGTGCCCGAACTCGAGATTGATTATCTGGTGCTGGACGGCGCTGACACGCCGGTGCTGGCCTGGGGGCCGGGTATGGAGATTGGTCCCAACGGCCATCGATTGATTGCCGCGCATCGCGACACGCATTTTCGATTTCTCGAGCAGATCAGGCCAGGTCAGCAGGTCCTGATCGGGCTGGCCGACGGCAAGACCGAGCACTGGCGAGTGGTTGACCAGCAGATTGTCGACTCACGCAGATATGATCTGGATCTGGCCGCTTCGGGCTCGCACATGACCTGGATCACCTGCTGGCCGTTCGATGCGATCGAAGCAGGCGGCCCGCTGCGCCTGCTGGTGACGCTGGAAAAATCGGCCGGCTTGCGTATTGATTCGCATTCAATGGCAGCAGCGGACGGTTTAAGCGCCGAATCATGACGACCTTGACGGTTGAGGATTTGAGCCGTACAGCGCTGGCAGAGCTGGATCGCCAGACCCGGCTACAAGCGCAGCCTGACAAGTCGCAGCAGCAACGCCAATTCACTCCCTGTCCCAGCCAGTGTCGGGCGTTCTGTCCGGGTCGCAGAAACCGCGTTCGGACGACGCTGGTGCCGTTTCGGCGGCTGACTCATCTTCAGGCTTACTGAAACCAGTGGAATAAGGTCCAAAGAGTATTCCATAGCAGCACGTTCAGTCGCTCAATCGAGTGCCCACGTATCCATTTTTCGAGATCGCGCAGCCTGGATGTTGCAATTTTTCGTCAAAGATTGACACGGATCAAATGCTGGGCGCGGCCAGGCGTTGAAAATACGCTCTGAGGGCCTTTATCTGGAATTTGCTATGAACCAAACTGCAACCTATAACGACCAGATCGCTACTGATCAGACGTACAACGATACAGTCGTACGGCAATTTGCCGTAATGACCATCGTCTGGGGTATTGTCGGCATGCTGGTGGGAGTGATTATTGCCGCCCAGTTGATCTGGCCGGATCTGACCGCTGGAATTTCCTGGCTGAGCTACGGGCGTCTGCGTCCGCTGCATACGAATGCGGTGATTTTCGCGTTCGGCGGCTCGGCGCTGTTTGCCACGAGTTACTACGTGGTCCAGCGAACCTGCCATGCGCGGCTGTTTTCGAATGCCTTGACCTCGTTCACGTTCTGGGGTTGGCAGGCCGTCATCGTGTCGGCTGCCATAACGCTGCCGCTGGGTATGACCATGGGCAAGGAATACGCCGAGTTGGAATGGCCGATTGCGATTCTGATCGCGATTGTCTGGGTGGCCTATGCGGTTGTCTTCTTCGGCACGATCGTCAAGCGCAAGATCAAACATATCTATGTGGCGAACTGGTTCTTCGGCGCCTTCATCCTGACCGTCGCTGTGCTGCATATCGTGAATAACCTGGCCATGCCGGCCGGGTTGTTCAAATCGTATTCGGTCTATTCCGGTGCGGTCGATGCGATGGTGCAGTGGTGGTATGGCCATAACGCGGTCGGCTTCTTCCTGACCGCCGGCTTCCTCGGCATGATGTACTACTTCGTGCCGCGCCAGGCCAATCGTCCGATTTATTCCTATCGATTGTCCATTGTGCATTTCTGGTCGCTGATTGCGATTTATATGTGGGCCGGTCCGCATCATCTGCACTACACATCATTGCCGGACTGGGCGCAGACGCTCGGCATGATTTTCTCGCTGATTCTGCTTGCGCCGAGTTGGGGCGGCATGATCAACGGCATCATGACCCTGTCGGGCGCCTGGCACAAGCTGCTCACCGATCCGATTCTTCGCTTCATGATCGTAGCGCTGTCGTTCTACGGTATGAGTACCTTTGAAGGCCCGATGATGTCGATCAAGACGGTCAATGCGCTGTCGCATTACACCGACTGGACGATCGGCCACGTGCACTCGGGTGCGCTGGGTTGGGTCGCGATGATTTCGCTCGGCAGTCTGTACACTCTGCTGCCGCGCGTCTGGGGCGTGGAGAAGATGTATTCGACACGCGCGATTGAGTGGCATTTCTGGACTTCGACCATCGGCACGGTGCTGTATATCGTGGCGATGTGGGCGGCCGGTCTGATGCAGGGCATCATGTGGCGTACGTTCAACGACGACGGCACGCTGACCTATACCTTTATTGAAGTACTGGCCCGGACCGAGCCGTTCTACATGCTGCGCCTGCTCGGTGGCATCGTGTTCTTAAGCGGCATGTTCTTCATGGTCTGGAACGTCTACAAGACCTGGCAGACTGCGCCGAATCGCGCGGTTTCAGTCGCCATTCCGCAACCGGCATAAGGAGGAGTTGACATGTCACATGAATTTATTGAAAAAAATGTCGGCCTGATGGCGGTATTGATTCTGGTCGTGATCAGCATTGGCGGCCTGGTGCAGATTGTGCCGCTGATGTTCAAGGCGACGATTGTCGAGCCAGCGCCGGGTGTGGAGGTCTACAGCGCGCTGGAACTGGCCGGTCGCGATGTCTATGTGCGCGAAGGCTGTTATAGCTGCCACAGCCAGCAGATTCGACCGTTCCGCTCCGAAACCGAGCGCTATGGCCATTACTCGGTCGCCGGTGAGTTTGTCTATGATCGTCCGTTCCAGTGGGGTTCGAAGCGTACCGGGCCCGATCTGGCGCGCGTTGGCGGTAAATATTCGGATGACTGGCACTATCTGCATATGGTCGATCCGCGCGCCGTGGTGCCGGATTCCAACATGCCGGCCTATACCTGGCTGCCGGAACGCATGCTCAATCCCGAGCAGATTCAGCGCAATATGCGTGCCCTGCAGCGCCTCGGCGATCCGTACACCGATGAAATGATCGCGGCCGCCGGTACCGATCTGGTCGGCAAGACCGAACTCGATGCGATTGTGGCCTATCTGCAGGGGCTCGGTCAGGACTGGACCGGTCAGGATGAGGTTGCGACCACCGCTGCAGGAGCCGCACCATGAACACAGGATTAAGTAGCGGCATCATCACGATTCTGGCCCTGGCCGGCTTTCTGGCGGTAGTGTTCTGGGTGTACATCATGAAGAGTGGTAAAGACTTCGATGCCCAGGCGCGACAGCCGCTGGATGACGAAATTGAGGAACGGCAGTCGTTGCCGGGCCATTCTGAAATGCAAAATGCAAATCACCACGCTCCTAATCACGAGGAGAGCCAACCATGAGCGATTTTTGGCACTGGTATATCATTATTCTGACGGTCGGCACGATTGCCGTCACCGTCTGGTTCCTGATCTGGTCGAGCCGGATCAAGGTCGATCATGCAGAACAGCAGGACGACGGTAGCGAAACGACCGGTCATATCTGGGATGGTGACCTGAAAGAACTGAACAACCCGCTGCCGCGCTGGTGGATGGGCCTGTTCTGGATCACGATCGTGTTTTCCATCGTCTATCTGGTTCTATATCCGGGTCTGGGTCGCTACGAAGGCGTGCTCGGCTGGTCGCAGGAAGGCCAATACGCCGAAGAAATGGAAGTCGCGCGCGCGGCATTTGAAGATCGCTTCGCCGCATTGGGCGCGCTGGAACTCGATGAACTGGCCAGCAATGCACAGGCGGTCGAGATTGGCCGCAATCTGTATGCGCATAACTGCTCGACCTGTCACGGCTCCGATGCACGGGGTGCGGTCGGCTATCCGAATCTGACCGACGATCACTGGATCTGGGGCGATCAGCCGCAGCAGATTCTGACCAGCATTGCCAATGGTCGCCAGGCCGCCATGCCACCCTGGGGTGAAGTGCTCGGCGATGAAGGCGTGCTGCGCACGGCTGTGTATGTGCAGCAATTAGCTGGCCAGCCAGCCGATTCGGCCATGGCCGCCGCCGGCAAGCAGCATTACGATCAGGTCTGCATGGCTTGTCACGGTCCGGAAGGTAGGGGCAACCCGATTCTTGGTGCGCCTGATTTAACGGCGGGTGTGTACATCTATGGTGGTGATCTGGACACCATTCAGGAAACGATTCGCTATGGTCGTGCGGGTGTGATGCCGGCTCAGTTGGGTTTGCTGGGTGAGACGCGCACGCGTCTGGTCACGGCCTACATCATGAGCCTGGACGAGGACTGAGCCGTTCGATATGAACGTTTCTGAAAATGAAATCAACGTACCGCCGCCCAGGCCATTGATTCAGCGCCTGGGCGCCATTCTGTGGCCTTCGTTCTTTGCCGCGGGTGTTGCGACCATGGTGCTGTTTGCCTTTGTCGACCCGATCGAGCTGGCGGCGATATCGTTTCCTGAACTCGAGATTTCACGCGAAACCGGCTACGCCGTTGCGTTTCTGGGCTTCTGGCTCGGTAACGCATCGGCCTGCAGCTTTACCTGGCTGCTGCTGCGACCGCGCAGTCGTTTTCATGCATCCACGGCTGAGCGCCCAAGAACGACGACATGAGCAATCCGTCTGCGACTGAGTCTCCGCAGGAGCTCAAGCTCTACGTCAAAACGCCAAAGGTCTATCCGCGCGAAGTGGATGGCCGCTTTTCGCGCCTGCGCGTGCTGGCGGCCTGGGTGCTGCTCGGTCTGTTTTATGTCGCGCCGTGGATTAACTTCGGCGGTACCCAGATTGTGCTGTTCGATCTGCCCGCGCGCGAATTCCATATTCTGGGCCTGACGTTCTGGCCGCAGGATTTCTTCATGCTCGCGCTGCTCATGGCCATCGCCGCGATCACGCTGTTTTTCTTCACCGCGCTGGCCGGGCGATTGTGGTGCGGCTATGCCTGTCCGCAAACGGTCTGGACCGAGGTGTTTCTGTGGATGGAGAAGGCCACTGAAGGCCCGCGCAACAAGCGCATGCGGCTGGATCAAGGCCCGTGGAACGCCGAGAAAATTCGTCGCAAGGTCACCAAGCAGTTTCTGTGGATTGTGTTTTCGCTCTGGACCGGCATTACCTTCGTCGGTTTCTTCACGCCGATTCGCGAACTGGTGCCGTCGATTTTCACCCTTGAAATGGGCGGCTGGGAAGTATTCTGGAGCCTGTTCTACGGCTTCGCGACGTATGGAAATGCAGGCTTCATGCGCGAACAAGTGTGCAAATACATGTGTCCGTACGCGCGCTTCCAGTCGGCTATGTTCGACAACGACAGCTTGGTCATTTCCTATGATGTCGAGCGCGGCGAACCCAGGGGCAAGCGCGCCAAGAATGCCGATCGCGAAGAACTGAACCTCGGCGACTGCATCGAATGCATGGGCTGTGTGCAGGTCTGCCCGACCGGCATCGATATTCGCGATGGCCTGCAGATCGAGTGCATTGCCTGTGCTGCCTGCATCGATGTTTGCGATGAGGTCATGGATAAGATGGGTTACCCGCGCGGCCTGATTCGTTACACCACCGAATCGGCCCTGAAAGGCGGCAAAACGCGCATTCTGCGTCCGCGTATCTTTATTTATCTGGGCGTATTGCTGGCGCTGATTAGCCTGTTTTCATTGGTATTCTTCTCGCGTGAGTCGGTGCATGTCGACGTGTTGCGCGATCGTACGACCCTGTACCGCATGGCCGGCGACCAGATTGAAAATCCGTATGCGCTCAAGATCACCAACCGCACCGAATCGACTCAGCGTCTGATTCTTTCGGCCACGGGGCTTGAAGGCCTGGTTGTGGTTGCGCCGACCGATGCCATTGAAGTGCCGGCCGGTGAAGTCAGCAACCGACCGATTACACTGGCACTGCCGGACGACGCGATCGGGCCGGGTTTACACGAGATTGAGATTATTCTGATGCCGGAAGGATCCGTTGAAACGCCATCGTCCGATGACGAAGCGCTGGCGATTGGTGAAACGCGATTCTTTGTGCCTGGCGGCAATTAATTCTTTGGAGCTTGATCACGATGTCTGAATCATCCGCAACGACTGCATCGCAACGCCCGAACCGTTGGTACCGCCAGTTCTGGCCGTGGTTCGTGCTGTGTTTACTGGCCTGGGGCATCACTTCGAGCCTGATTACGCTGAGCTTTGCCGTGCGTAACCCGCCCGAGATCGTCACCGGCGACTACGCACGCCTGGGTAAAGCCTTGGTCGACACACACGTTCGCGCCGATCAGGCCGAAGCGATGGGCTTAGCTGGCCGGGTCGAACTGAACGAAGATGGCTGGCGCATGACGTTGAACGCCAATCAGCCGAATGAACTGGACGAACAACTGCTGCTGATTGCGCAACATCCGACCGATGCCTCGAAAGATATCAGCATCTTAATGACGCGCGTATCCGATTCACCGGAATTGCTGTATCGGGCCGATCGCAAAGCCGTTCCTGAGCGTGGGCACCTGATTGTCTCGAACGTGACGCAGGACTGGTGGATTTCATCGGCGTATGAGCAGGCGTCGGACCTCGCGATTCAGGTTGAACTGCA
>JBCCHH010000013.1:0-11576 GCA_039028855.1 Pseudomonadota bacterium
CCGACTTTTCATCAGTTTGTAAATCGTCAAGCCGACCAGCCCGGCGGCCGCCATCACCGTCGCAGCCCGCAGGCCGTAGAAACCGTGCAACAGCGGCAGCAAAACCATCAGGCTATACCAGATGACGCCATCTCCTAGTCGGCTGACTGCGGTAAAAAACTGCGCAATCAGACGGTAGCGAGAGCTGCGGTTAAACGCAACGCAGGCGCGCCGCTCCAATTGATCGAAACGGGCCAGACTGCGTGCGGTCGTTGTCGATACAAAACTTTGCATGACCGCAAAATACGCTTTTTGCAATACAAAACCATTTCGACTCGCTGACACTAATATGACAGCCGTGTCTTTGCGAATCGATCAATTCCACAAAAAAAGCCGTAGTTCAAACCGGCCTAATCTGAGTTGCGATCTCGGCTGCTTTCTCGAATGCAGGCCGCGCGAACAGATAGCCCTGGCCATAGCGAATGCCGGCATCACGCAGCCAGTCGGCTTCTTCAATGTGTTCGACACCGTTGGCAATCAATTCAACACCGAGCGCACGGCAGGTGGAGATAATACCTCGCACAATGGCCTGTCGACGCAGGCTGCGATCAATGTTACGGATCAATGTGCGATCCAGCTTGACAAACTGTGGCCGCAAAACCGCCAATCGCTTCAGGCCAGCTTCAGTTGCGCCAAAATTATCGGCCAGCACCTTGAACCCAGCCTGTTCGGCTTGAAGCTGAAAATTGTTCAGTTGCCGTGGGCGGCCTAACGGCTTGAGATTACTAACCTCGAGTACGACGCGCTGTGAGTCAATACCACAGCGCATGCACCAGTTCAACGTCGCGGACAAGCTGGTCGCGAAATTTTCCTGACGAAGTTGCGTGCAATTCAGATGAAGAAACCCCGTCATGTTCAGTCGCGCAGCAACCTCCAGCGCACGCATGCGACACGCTTGATCGAAAAAGTACTGATTTTCCGGTCGAATGGCCTCCATAATCGAAGTGGCCGACTCTTCAGAAAGGCCCCGCACCAGCGCTTCATTGCCATGTAATTGAAGGCTTCCAATTTCAACAATCGGCTGAAATGCAAAGCTGAAGCTCGAGTCAAGCGCCTCTGCGCAATCGGAAATCAACTGATTCAACGCCGCTTGATCGTCTATTTGACGGCTCATTGGTGCCCCCTTGGCAGTAAATATGTAGTACAAACGCAATTCGATGAATTAGCTACTGCATGAGCATTCAATTGTTATGCCAAAAAATATGCTAACGTGTATTCGTCACGTTTCTGGTTGAGATTAGAGATTTACCTCGCCGATCAATACGATAAGCCTTGCTGGATTTACGAATAAAGCGGCCAGAATGGTTGGCTACTGCCGTAGAAGCCCAACCGGATGAGATTGATATCAATGAATGCTTTACGCGCAGTGCCAAGCCTCGATTTCGACCAGCAGGTCACTTCGGCAAATATCGCCCTGAAGACCGACTAGCTGAAGGGCAGGCCAACGGTTGCGCAACAGGTGTTCGATATGCGGCCAATGATCAGCATTGCGCACGTAGACACGAGCCAGGCTCTGATCGCTAAACGTGGCCAGCAGCCGGCGCTGCATTTGCTGGGCGGCATTTTCAAGCAATGCTTCGAGATTGATTGCCGCTTCGAGTGTCTGCGCTTCGACATCGCCCGGGTGTGCGGTTTCATGGCCGACCACGCTGGCCGTACCGGAAATCAGCAGGCCTTTGCAGCCGCCCTGTAAATCGATACCGGTGGCACGCGCAAATGCAGGCTGACGCGGGCCATATTGACGCGGATAATTCCAGGCGCTGACCTGGCGCGGGTTTTCGATCGTCATGCCCGGCGTTGAACCGGTCAGTGCAACCAGTTGCATCACCGGCCGTTGACTGCCGATAGCCGTGGCCGCACACATTTGCGCATCACTCAAGCCCGCGGCTTCAAGCGCACGGCCGCGGCCGATACAGAATCGTCGATAGCGTTCCTGATCGCCAGTACCGGTATTGATGCCCGGCATGAAATTCCACAAGCGCAGCGGATAGGGATGTTCAGACTGTTTGATCTGCTCAATCAACTGCCGGTATAGCCGTTCGGCGGCAAGCGCTGCATCCTGATCGGCTGAATCCTCTGCACCGAGCACAATGGCTCGCAGTTGATCACTTGGCGCCTGCCAGAATTCACGCTCAAAATCACCGCCGAGGCGGATTAAACCCGGGCCTTCGGGGTGGGTGCTGCCGTTCAGACAAATCTCCAGCGTGGCTGGGCTGTCAGCCAACAACTGTGAACCAACGTGAAGAGAATAGTCAGAAGAGCTGGAATTCATCGGGCGCGACGTGGCGTAATCAATCGAAATAAGCCTGCAAGCATACCTGCGATCACTGCTTTGAGCACGGCAATATGCTATTTTCAATATATATTCACAGCCACACACCACGTTCTGGAGCGACGCTAATGAGCAAGCAGATCGAGCTATCACAAGCATCCGATGAAATTAACCAGCTATGGGATGAAAGCATCACCGACGAGCTGGTCGAATACATTCGCATTCCGGCCAAGTCACCGCATTTCGATGCCGACTGGGAACAGAATGGCTATATCGAAGAGGCTGTTGAACACATCGCCAAGTGGTGTCGCGCCCAGCCGGTCAAGGGTTTAAGCGTTGATGTGGTGCGTCTGAAAGGCCGCACGCCGATTATTTTCATGGAGGTGCCGGGCGAGATCAACGATACCGCATTGCTGTATGGCCACCTCGACAAGCAGCCGGAAATGGTCGGCTGGGCCGACGATCTGGGCCCGTGGAAACCCGTGATCAAGGACGGCAAACTGTATGGTCGCGGCGGTGCCGATGACGGCTATGCGGCCTACTCATCCCTGGCAGCGATCAAGGCATTGCAGGATCAGGGCATTCCGCACGCCCGCTTCGTATTGATTATCGAGGCCTGCGAGGAATCGGGCAGCTACGATCTGCCGGCCTATATCGAGCACTTAAGCGACCGCATCGGTACGCCTTCGCTGGTGGTCTGCCTCGATTCGGGCGCAGGTAATTACGACCAGCTCTGGATCACGACCTCGCTTAGAGGCATGGCCGCCGGTACGCTCAAGGTCAATATCATCGAAGAAGGCGTGCATTCGGGCTATGCCTCCGGTATCGTGCCGTCGAGCTTCCGCATTGCGCGTGAGTTGTTGTCCCGCGTTGACGATGAAACCACCGGCCAGGTACGCCTGCAAAGCCTGCATGCGGAAATTCCAGAGCAGCGGCGGCAGCAATTGAAAGCCGTAGCCGACGAGCTCGGTAACGAAATTCACGAGGCGTTTCCCTGGGTCGAGGGTGCGCAACCGATGGGTGACAGCGCCTACGAACGTTTGCTAACGCGCAACTGGCGACCGGCACTGGCCATTACCGGCGCCGGCGGGCTGCCGAGTATCGACCAGGCCGGCAACGTGTTACGACCCGGCACCGAATTGAAATTGTCCTTACGCCTGCCGCCCACGCTGGATGGCGAGCAGGCCACGCATGATCTCAAAGCCGCGCTCGAAGCCGATCCGCCATACAACGCCAGAGTCGAGTTCAAACCCGATCAGTCCGCTTCAGGCTGGAATGCCCCGGCCGTGGCCGACTGGCTCGACGCGGCCTGCCAGAACGCATCACAGGCCGTGTTCGGCAAGCCCGCCATGTACATGGGCGAGGGCGGCACCATTCCGTTTATGGCCATGCTCGGCGATTCGTTCCCCGAAGCACAATTTCTGATTACCGGCGTACTTGGGCCGAAATCGAATGCGCATGGACCGAATGAATTTCTGCATCTGCCGTATGCCAAGAAACTGACCGTGTGCGTCGCCTGCGTGCTGGCCGATCATGCACAGCGGGACGCACTACAGCGGGCGGCTTGATTGTTCGAGACTCGGATCTAAAAGTAGTAACCGCAGATGAAGCCTGGCTCATTTTTCCCTACGCAGCGCATGGGAACGAAAATGAGCCAAGCTTTTTACTTTGCCGCCGTACCTTCGGCAACCTTGACGCTGCACAGTCAAACGATTTGTTTTTATCTGCGTTCATCCGCGTCCATCTGCGGTAACTACCTTTATGTAGCAGTAAAATGAACGGCATATAGCAACGCCTGCCGAAATTTAGGAGAACACCATGACCAGCCTGACTGCCGCCCAGCCAACCCAGGAACAGAATCGGCTAATCCACCTTGACGTACTGCGCGGCTTTGCGCTGCTCGGCATTCTGCTCGTCAACTTTGCGTTGTTTACTGCGCCGATTCAGTCGATCATGCTCGGCCCCGATCCGAGTCTGCAGGGCATCGATGCAACTGCAAACTGGCTGGTTCGCTGGCTGGCCGAAGGCAAGTTCTACGCCCTGTTTTCGATGCTGTTCGGAGCCGGCTTTGCGCTGACCTTTCTGAAAGCCGAGCAAACCGGCGCAAGTTATCGCGGCGTGTATTTCCGTCGTCTGCTGACACTACTGCTGATCGGCACGGCGCATATGCTGCTGGTCTGGTCGGGCGACATTCTGCTGATCTACGCTACGCTGGCATTCATCATGTGGCTGCTGTTTTCGCGCACGCCGCAGAGGCGCTTATGGAAATGGGCGATCTTCTTCTTTCTGATTCCCGTACTGTTGATGTGGCTCGGTGCGCTCAGCATTGCCGCCATGCAGGCCATAGGCGGTGAGGAAGTGGCTGCGATGAATGCGCAGTTTGAAGCCGACTATGCAGCCTCACAAGCCGCCGTTGCTGCAGCAGCAACCATCCACGCCGAAGGCAGCTGGGTCGAAAACATTCATCAGCGCTGGCAGGATCTGATCTGGATGGCAGAAATTGCCATTTTCTGGATTCCGGCCATTCTCGGCTATTTTCTGATCGGGCGCTGGCTGTTAGTCAGCCGCCGTTTGATCGAACCGCAGAACCATGTTGAGTTTTTCCGAAAGTGGCGCTTGTGGGGCCTGCTTTTGGGCTTGAGCCTGAGTGCGGCCGGTCTGTACGCCATGCACGACAGCCAGCTGGTCGTTCCCGATATTCCGATGGCGCTCGGCGTCACGCTGGCGCAAGTTTCAGCCATTCTGCTTTCGCTCGGTTATCTCTCGACCGTGGTCCTGTCGGTCGACAAACTGCGCTTCCTGGCCCCGGCCGGGCGCATGGCGTTGACCAATTATTTGGTCCAATCGCTGTTCTGGACCTGGATGTTCCTCGGCTACGGTGTCGGTCTATGGGGTGAAGTGCCGCGCAGTCTGCAGGTGCTACTGGCCTTTGTATTCTTTGCACTGCAAATCGTGTTCAGCCAGTGGTGGCTCAAACGCTTCCGCTTCGGCCCGGCCGAATGGTTGTGGCGCAGCCTGACCTATCTCAAGGCGCCGCCAATGCGGCGCTGAACGATCCACTGATGTAAGCAAACCCCATGCAGCGCTGGTTATCGGCACTCAAAACCGCAGACCCCGCGCAGACGGCCTTCGTGTGCGGCGTGCTCGTTCTGATGATCTGCTATACCGTCGTATTTCTGCTGAGCCTGGGCGGCAACACCTTGATGGGCAATGTCCTACTGGACGCGTTGATCAATGTCGGCGCGCTGGCACTGTGGTCGCCTGGTGATTCAATCTGCGTGTTTTATCTCTGCTGAATCTGAAGTGGCAAAGGCTTTTACAGCCCGCTGTCGCTTTTGCCTATGTCTTGATATGGCGCATGCAATCGGCCAGACCTCCCGAAGCAGAGCGGGTTGCCATGCGCGTACCGCATGCCGAGGGTCGAATGAGCTTCCCAGAGACCGTCGAGGATATCAATGAGCCGGTATTTTTACTGGCCGGAGGCCGCGATCCAGTATGGGATTCTGGCATCATGGCCGCCAATATCGCCAAAACCCGAGCTGATGTCGGCCTGGTCACCGAAACGCTGATTTTCGAACACGCCGGACACGGTCTAAGCGGACCACCACAAAACCCCAAGAGCGCCTCATCTACCCAGGTCAAAGCCGCCACCTGGCCGGCCCTACTCGCGTTTTTGAGCGTTATCTTCAACATTGAATCCAAAAAAACGCCCCGCAAAGCGGGGCGTTCGCTGGTGAAAAGACAATTTTGCTATTGACCCAATTCCGTCGGCAGTGGCGGAATGGGCGGGACAGGCGATTGATAGCTTTCGAGCATGTTCATAATCTCGTCAATCGCACGCTCGAGCTGGGTATCGCGGCCGTTATTGGTGGCGATCGGGTCGAGTTTGACTTCAATATCCGGCGCGACGCCTTCGTTTTCGATCGTCCAGTTGCCGTCGGCATCGACGAAGCGGAAGAACGGTACGGTCATAAAGCCGCCATCGACCAACTGTGGATTGGCCGAAATACCGATCAGACCGCCCCAGGTTCGAGTGCCGATCAGCGGGCCGATGCCGAGCTGGCGGAATGAGTACGGCAGGTAGTCACCGCCGGAGCCGGCATCCTGATCGATCAGCATGACCTTCGGGCCATGCAGCGCACCGGCCGGCGTGTTGAACGGCTGTCCGGCACGGTCGAGCCAGCTTGACAAGTGCGGTCGGCTCAACACTTCGGTGATGTAGTTGGCCGCCTGACCGCCGCCGTTGGAGCGCTCGTCGATAATGATCGCTTCCCTGTCGATCTGGCTGAAGAACATGCGGTTAAAGAAGGTATAGCCGGCGCCGGCCGTATTCGGCAGGTAGATGTAGCCGACGCGGCCGTCGGTGGCCTGCTCAACGGCCAGACGATTGGCTTCGATCCAGTTCCAGAGCCGCAGCGCGCCTTCCGAATCGGTTGGCTCGACCACAATTTCACGTGAGTCATTGCCGTTTGCACGGCGGCCAACGGTCAGCGCAATCTGTTCGCCCGAGGTATTCTGCAGGCGCTGATAGATGTTGTCCTCGGCGGTCAAGTCCTGACCGTTAATGGCCAAAATGTACTCACCTTCGCGCGCCTCATTGCCGGGCTCGGTAAGCGGCCCGCGCAAAAACGGATTCCAGGCTTCGCCCGAGTAAACTTTGGCAATGCGGTAACGATCATCATCGATTTCAAAGTTTGCGCCGAGCAGGCCGGTATCGATACCCTGCTCATTGTGCACATTGCCGCCGCCGACGCGGTTATGGCCGGCACGCAGCTCGGCAATCATTTGCACCAGCACGGTGTTCAGGTCTTCACGTCGGCCAACGTGTGCGACCAATGGCTGATATTTTTCATACACCGCATCCCAGTCGAGGCCGTGCAGATTGTCGGCATAGAAATACTCGCGCTGGAAGCGCCAGCCTTCATCGAACATCTGCGCCCATTCCACGCGCGGATCAATCAGCAAGCGCACGCCGCTCAAATCCAGCGCTTCGGGATCCGGGCTGTCGGAAGCGTCGGCAATCGCAACGCCGGAGGATTGCTGCACAATCATTTTCTCACCATTGGCAGCAATGCGAAATGCCGACACGCCGCTCAGCACGGTCTCGGCCTCGCGCTCTTCGAAATCGAACCGCTTGAGGCGGGTGTCATCCAGCCACGACTGGCCCGGCGCACGATTAACCGCACCTGGCTGCGGACTTTGCAAATAAAACAGCGCGCCATCGCCGGCGACCTGAAGCTGTCCATAGTTGCCTTCGGATACCGGCAAATCGACAATGCGACGCTGAATGCCATCGAAGTCGATCTGGACTTCAACATCCGAACCGTTCTCTTCATCACCATTCTCGTCGTCTTCGTCGCCGTTGGATGCCTCATCTTCAACCGCCTCATCATCACTCTCAGGCGCCAGCGGCGTTTGGCCTTCGGCCTTGAGCACCACGGCATACAGTCCAGCTCGATACGGACGCTCCTGACTGGTCATGTTCAGGCCGACCTGAATCGGGCCGGAATTGGTTGATGCGGCAAAGAATAGATATTCGCCATCGGGGCTGAACGCCGGTGAGGCCACATCGGCCATACCGTCGGTGATGACACGTGTCTGGCCCGAGTCAAAATCGTACACGGCCAGATCAGCATGGAAGTTCGGGCGCTCCCAGTTGTAGGCCAGCCAACGGCCGTCGGCTGAGAAGGAAACATCAAAACCAGCGCGGCGCGCGTTCGTTGCAATCGTGTTGATATCGCCACTGTCCAAATCGATCACTTTCAGGTTTAGCAACTGGTCGCTGAACACGATACGACCGGTATCAGCATGCCAAGCCTGGAGGAAATTGAAGTTGCTGCCGAGCTCGAATGACTGCGTCTCGCCCATGCCCATCTGATCGGCTACACGCAGCGTCTGGCCTTCGAGCGATTCGACAATCCAGGCCAGTTGATCGCCGTTCGGTGACCACAATGCAGTGTATTCACGCACACCGGCCGAATCGCTAACGTTCCGCGTTGAACCTTTCTCCGCGGGCACGGTAAAGACTTCGCCACGGGCAGTGACTACGGCTCGTTTGCCGTTCGGTGAAATATCCATACCCTGAATATTCGAGGCAGCCGATTTCCAGCCCGTACGCAGCTGCGGCAGATCCGGGTTGAGCGAAATATCGAGCACTTGGGCATCGCCGCCCATCGCATTAATCTGCTTTAAGCGACCGCCGGCTTCATACACGATCTGGTTACCAAACCCGGCCGCCGAAAAGACATCCCAATCGGTTTCATTGGTAATCTGGTTGATCTGCTGCGTTTCAGTATCGAACCGGAACAGATTGAAGTTCTCGTCGTTACGATCCGACAGAAAATACACATCGCCATTCAGCCAGAAGATGTTGAAATCGGTAACGCGCTCGCCTGGAATCTCGGTAATCGACTGATCGTCGAGATCCAAAATCCGAATCGAAGGCGTGGTGCCGCCACGATAGCCCTTCCAACCGGCTGAACCGCCAAACAGGCCGTTGTAGCCGGAACCGAAATCGATGTAGGCCAGACGCTCGTCGGTTGCGTCGTACGCACCGCGGAAGAAACGTGCGTCCATTTGCTTTTGCGGAAACCCACCATCCAGGCGGGCATGGAACAGATGACCGGAACGGCCGTGATCGGTCTGACGACGGGAATGGAACGCGACGGCCTCACCGTCTGCTGTCCAGGCAACTGGCGTGTCGCGCCCCGGGTGCCAGGTCAGGCGCTGCGGCTGTCCGCCGGCGATGTCAATCACATAGACATCCACGTTATCGCCGTAGTTGGCCGCAAAGGCAAGCTTGGAACCGTCTGGCGAAAAAATCGGCGTGCCTTCGTCGGCGACAGCCGTAGTCAAACGCCGTGGCGCAGACACGATGCCAGTGTTGCCACGCTGCGCAATCCACAAATCGCCGGCATAGACAAAAGCCAGATGATCAGCCGAAAGTGCCGGCTGGCGCAGCAGATGTGTTGAATCTGTCGCCTGTACGACGCCCGTCAACAGCAAAATCAGTACAGCAGAGAGGAAGGTTCTCATTGGATTCTAATCTCATAGCTCGGTAAGACCCCGAAGCATAAGGGATTCTGCCGACTAAATTGAATAGGCCATAGGTACTGAACGCGCACTACGCCCAGCGCATTGGTCGGGGCGATAGTTTGAACCTAAAGCTAATCAAACGCGCGAAAATCAATCGTTTCGAGATGCGCCACGATATCTTCCTGCGCGGCACTGCCGCTGGCCTGCACCAGTACACGACCGTCGATCATGCCGGTTAACTCACCATCTTGAACAACGAAGCTCTGCCGCTGAATGCGCACAATTTCACCCATCGAGGCCATCATTGCCGGGTTTGCAAACATGCCGGCCATCGACATTACCGACGGGTTATCCGCCATCATCGTGATACTGAATCTTTCGCTGCCGTTTGCATATTCACCGGTCGCCGTCGTGCCACCACCGAACATACCTACTGCCGCATTGGCCTCGGTGCTGACTTCCATCGTCCAGCCGTCCAGCGCTTCTGGCAACAGCTCGGCAAATTGATCGGCTTTCATTTTCTGCAGCAACTGCGATGCATAGGTCAACTCTTCGGATGCCGCCTTGATATCGCCTTCGGCATAGGCCTCGGATGCGGCAGCCAGCGTTTCGGTGAATTCATCGGCTGTGGCCAAACCAGAAACGACAAGTAAGAGTAAAGCCAGCAAACCGGTTCGCATCCCGGCAGAAATAGTGGATTTTGACATTGCGGTTCCTTTTTCTACGTAAAGATTTTGTGTTCAACTCTGATTACGCAGAAAGAATCCGATTCAAGACGTCGAGAACGGTTGTTGAGACCGCTTCTAGTGATGCCGCAGCGATATATCCATCGCGTCTTCCGCCCTGGCTTCGATATCCGGCTCGACGCCTGTACCTTCGATACGACCGTGTACCGCAGAGAAATAATCTGCAATCGGCAGACTCAGATGAAAACCACCTTCAACGTCATAGATCTTCTGCGACAGCATTTGGCCGGCCGTCTGTTCGCCGATAATCGTGGCACGGCCTGAACCTTTCAACGCGTCCGCAGCCAGTTCGGCGGCACTCGCGGTACGCTCACTGGTCAACACATAGACCAGTCCGTCAAAGACCGGCTCAATCGGCTCGAATTGGACGACCGTAAGCGGCTGCGCCTGAGCATCCGCCCAAAAGCGACGCACCGACCAGCCACTCCAGGGCGCTACGCTTTGCATGTCTTCAAGAGTTGGCGGCTTGTCGTTTGCACTGTTCCACGGTTGAGAAACGAAGCCTCCCGCAGTGTAGGGTTGCTGCATCAGATGTCCAACCAATGGCCGAACGGCGAACGCACCGCCCTCATTTGCGCGCAGATCGATAATAAGCTTGTCCGCACCACGCGCTGCGATTGCTTGATAGGCAGCACTGATTTCCTCAATCGTGTCTGTGCCCATCATCGTATTGACGGTGAGAACAGCAGCATCATCCTGCCACGACAATACGGCACCTCCGCCGCCGACTTCCATGCCGTCCAGATAGGCTGCGAGTTCATCTGCAGTTCCGCGCGCCTTGTTCAGTGTGACGTGTGAAAATGGACCGTCTTGCCAGATTTCGCTGAATCCGCTCAGAAGAGCATCGTCGGAATCGACTGTCTCTGCCAAGTCTGCAATTGCCTGCTCAATGGCGCGATAGGCCGAGGTTTCGAGCTCTGTGGGATTATAGTGATGCGCACGCATTGTCTCAGCGATCGATCGGGCGATCGCCGGGTATATGGTTGTTTCTTCTACCGACCCAAGCGTTGAGGCTTCGTTATCAAGCTGGCCGGAATCACCAGCGCCCAATGCCAGCAGGGCCGCAAATCCGCAAACAATTTGGATACTCATTCAATCATTTCTACTCTATCTTTAGTCTGCGAAATACTGTCAGAAATCGACACTAATCGCCAAGTGCCTTAAGTCATTGCCAAGCTCTTGCTGACGATCGCTTGATTACGATAACTCTGGCTATACGGATTTGAATACAAAGCAGGCGTATACGGAACTTTGCACAAATGATTGGAGTCTTGCCAAAGACTGGCCGAAGAATGAGTGAAACCCTTAAAACCGGCCGAAAACACGTATCTGATAACCGGCGTGATCTCACCACGCCTCAGCGATGTCTTTGGACTGTAACCCAGGTTTTTCTTTAAATGAATTGTATGCAGTACAAAAAACCAGGCCGTCCTGTTAAATCGATTCAGGTCGACAAAACGTGAATGCGGATAGCCGTTTTTATC
>JBCCHH010000014.1:0-11365 GCA_039028855.1 Pseudomonadota bacterium
GAGCGGCTCGAAGATGCGTTGCTCAAGCAGCTCGGCATAGGGTACTGAGGTCGATGTCTCAATCACATCCTCGACCAGGCTGAACACACTGTTCTGATAGCTATAGCAGGTGCGCGGCGGGCAGATCGGTGCAAGCTCGGCAAAATGCGGATAAATCTGCTGGCGCGATATGCCCGATTCGATCATATTGTCGTACGCGTTTGGCACAAAGCCACTGCGCTGGCCAAGCACATCTTCAATGGTCAGCTCGACATTGCTGCCGGCCGACTTAAACCGAAACGAGGGTGCATATTGACGAATCGGGTCCTGCAGGCTTAGCTGGCCTTCAGTCGCGAGCATCGCAGTCAGTACCCCGGCAAAGCCTTTGGATACCGAAGCGATTCGGAATACCGTCGCTTCATCCACTCGTTTCGAGTGTCGTGAATCGACAAAGCCGTGCACAGCAATATCCTGCACCTTGCCCTGATGCACAATCGTCCACGCACTGCCGGGAATGCGCTCTTCGTGCATCTTCAGCCGAAAGCGCTGATCCATGCGCTCGTTCAGGGCCTGAACGGCGTTTTGTGTGTTGGCTTGCTGGGCCAAAACGCTGCTTGGGACCGATAAGAATAGCGCGCACAAGGCGGCAACAGGGCCGGATAAACAGCTTCGACGGATTGGATCGGTGCGATTCACAGGACGCATTGTAGCCAAGCCGTGTTCAGTCATTACGAAGATCGGGTTTCCGTCGCAGTTTCAATCGCTGGCTACGGCGCTTTTTCTCATCCAGACGCGCTCGACGCTGTGCTGCAGAAGGTGCGGTAGCACGCCGTGGTTTGGGTTTGCGGTGGGCCTGTTCGATCAACTCAGCCAGGCGCGAGCGAGCGGCCTGGCGATTGCGGAGCTGGCTGCGATGCTCGCTCGATTCGATGGTGATCACGCCATGCTGATCGGCACGCTGTCCGGCCAGCATCAGCAAGCGATCCAGCACTTCGTGATTCAGCCACTGACTAGCTCGGCTATCGAAACGCAGTTGAACGGCGCTCTCTGTACGATTGACGTGCTGTCCACCCGGCCCGCTGCTGCGCAGAAACCGCTCGTTCAGCTCGCTTTCCGGCGGTAGATAGCGATCGAATTTTGTATTCCTGAGTTCGGAGCTAGATTGCGTCATGGCTGCACACAGATCACGTTGGTCACGCATTTCATGCGAGAATCCGCGCATGCTATCAAAACTCGATTATGGCCTGCGCGTTGCATTGGGTGTGACGCTGCTTTCACTCAATACCCTAGTCCATACGCCCGTGTTGTTTGTCGCCACACTGTTTCGCCTGATCCTGCCGTTCGAGGCAGCCAGAAACCGCATGCGCCGGATGCTCGGCGCGATTGCCGAAAGCTGGATCGGCTTCAATAGCTGGATGGTCGATACGCTCACGACTACACAGATCGAGCTTGAAGGCGAGCTGCCGGATCATCCTAAAGGCCAATATCTGGTGATCTGCAACCATCAGAGTTGGGCCGATATTCCCATTCTGCAAAAACTGTTCAACCGCAGGCTGCCACTGCTGCGATTTTTTCTCAAGAGTCAATTGATCTGGGTACCGCTGCTCGGCCCGGCCTGGTGGGCGCTCGATTTTCCGTTTATGAAGCGCTACAGCAAAGAACAGATCGCGCGTAAACCGCAGCTTACAGGTCGCGATATCGCGGCAACAAAAAAGGCCTGCGAAAAATTCCGAACTTTGCCCGTCGCGTTGATGAACTTCGTCGAAGGCACGCGTTTCGAGCCCGACAAACACGCCCGACAGAACTCGCCGTATCAGCATTTACTCAAACCCCGCAGCGGGGGCGTAGCCTTTGTGCTCGAAACCATGGGTGAGTCGATCGACACCCTGCTTGACGTGACGATCGTGTACAGCCTGAGCCGGCCCAGCCTGGCCGATCTGTTCGCTAATCGCATTCGGCAGATTCGCGTATCGTTGCGCACGCTCGAAATTCCCGAACGCTTTCGACGTATGAATCATTCAGACGATGAGCAGAAGCAGGCGTTCCGTACGTGGATTAACGATCTGTGGCGTGAGAAGGATCTGACTGTAGGGCGCTTGAAAGCACAGATCAGCGGCGAAGAATGGACTCCGGCGAACTGGAAATCCAGTCTGCCCAGGTCAGATTGTTAATCTTCGGGGCCTTTGGCAAGGGGTTTGTGCTGTAGCAACCGCAACTTCACAGCTTCCGCTATGGTGCTGGTTGCCGCCATTGCGCACTGCTTGCAAACGCCACAAGTCAGGAGGGTGTGGCTGAATTCAGCATGTAAAATGACTGATCAAGCACTTCAAGAAATACGATCAGGTTTTTAGCTCGGTTCACCCTGAGGCACGGCCAGTAAAAAGCCGGCAGTGTTGCCGGCTTTCGAGGCATCAAACAATGAACAGGAATTACGCCGCTGCGCGATGGCTCCCTGCCGGATCGGTCCCAGCTAATTGCCGTAATACATAATGCAGGATACCGCCGTGTTTGTAGTAGTCGACTTCCTTCGGCGTATCCAGGCGCACGGCAACTTTGAAGCGGGTTTCGCGGCCGTCGTCTGCAGTGGCCACAACGCTCGCTTCGCGCGATTCGCTGATGTTTAAATTTTCGACGCTGAAGGTTTCAAAACCCGTCAGACCGAGCGAATCACGCGTGTCGCCTTGTGTGAATGTCAGCGGCAACACACCCATACCGACCAGATTCGAACGGTGGATACGCTCGTAGCTTTCGCAGATCACGGCTTTGACGCCGAGCAGTAAGGTACCTTTAGCCGCCCAGTCGCGCGATGATCCGGAGCCGTATTCCTTGCCGGCCAGTACGATCAGCGGCGTGCCTTCCTGTTGGTATTTCATGGCCGCATCGTAGATCGGCATGACGTCACGCGAACCAACGTGCGTGGTATAGCCGCCTTCGGTGCCTTCGGCCATTTCGTTGCGGATGCGCACATTGGCAAAGGTGCCGCGCATCATGACCTGATGGTTGCCGCGGCGTGAACCGTAAGAATTGAATTCGACCGGTGAGACGCCGCGGCTCTGCAGGTATTCACCGGCCGGAGAGTCGGGTTTGATCGCGCCGGCAGGCGAGATGTGATCGGTCGTAACCGAATCGCCGAGCTTGGCCAGGCAGCGTGCGCCGGTAATATTGCCGGGTTCGGGCAACTCCAGCGTCATGCCTTCGAAGTAGGGCGGGTTCTGGACGTAGGTCGATTCATCCGACCAGGCAAACATTTCGCCGGTCGGTGTGTCCATGCTCTTCCAGCGCTCGTCACCTTCGAATACGCTGGCGTAGTTACGCGCATATTTTTCGCGCGATACGGTTTCGCGGATGAAATCCTGCAGCTCGTGCGCATCGGGCCAGATATCTTTCAGATAGACCGGATTGCCGTTCTGATCGTTACCGAGCGGATCGTTAATCAGATCAACCTGCATATTGCCGGCAATCGCGTAGGCCACCACCAGCGGCGGCGAGGCCAGATAGTTAGTGCGCACGTCGGCGTGAATGCGGCCCTCAAAGTTGCGGTTGCCCGACAGCACGGAGGCGACGACCAGATCCCTGTCGCGCACGGCCCGACCAATCGGTTCTGGCAATGGGCCGGAATTGCCGATACAGGTGGTACAGCCATAGCCGACAGTGTAGAAGCCCAATGCTTCGAGATCGTCATCAAGTTTGGCATCCTTAAGGTAATCGGTTACCACTTTCGAGCCGGGTGCCAGCGAGGTTTTGACCCAGGGCTTGACCGTCAGCCCCTTGGCGCGGGCGTTGCGCGCGAGCAGGCCGGCGCCAAGCATTACGGCCGGGTTTGAAGTGTTCGTGCAGGAAGTAATCGCCGCAATTACAACCGCACCGTCCTTGAGGTAGAAATCCTGATCTTTGTAATTCACTTTGGCCACGCCTGGCGTTTCGACCGCGCCGATCGCCGTACCACCGCCTTCATCGCTGAAGCTGCAGTCTTCGCCCTTGCGATTGGCAGTCATTTTCTTCAAGACCTCGGCAAATGCGGGTTTGGCGTTGCTCAGGGCGATGCGGTCCTGTGGCCGCTTTGGCCCGGCCAGGGAAGGCTCAACTTCGCTTAAATCGAGTTCCAGAACGGCGCTGTAATCGGCTTGTGCGTCGCCATCTTCGCGCCATAAACCTTGTGCCTTAGCGTAGGTTTCAACCAATTCAAGTCGTTCTTCACTGCGGCCGGAAAGCTTCAGATAGCGCATGGTTTCGCTGTCGATCGGGAAGATCGCGCAGGTCGAGCCGAACTCGGGCGACATATTGCCTAATGTCGCACGATCAGCCAACGGCAGGCTGCTCAAGCCGTCGCCGAAGAATTCGACAAACTTGCCGACCACGCCATGATTACGCAGCATTTCGGTTACGGTCAGTACCAGATCGGTTGCGGTCGAGCCTTCCTTGAGCTTGCCGCCGAGCTTGAAGCCGACCACCTGCGGTAACAGCATCGAAATCGGCTGACCGAGCATGGCCGCTTCGGCTTCGATACCGCCGACACCCCAACCGAGTACACCGAGGCCGTTGATCATGGTGGTGTGCGAATCGGTGCCGACCAGCGTATCCGGCCAGGCCATCCAGTTGCCGTCGATTTCCTGCCCGAACACCACGCGGCTCAAATGCTCCAGGTTAACTTGATGCACGATGCCGGTATTCGGCGGTACGACTTTGAAATTATCGAACGCACCCTGGCCCCAGCGCAAAAACGCATAGCGTTCCTTGTTGCGTTCAAATTCGATCCGGTTGTTCAAATCCAGTGCATCGGCGCTGCCGTATTGGTCGACCTGAACCGAGTGATCGATGACCAGTTCGGCCGGCGACAGCGGATTGATCTTGCTCGGCGAACCGCCGAGGTTCTTCATCGCATCACGCATCGCGGCCAGATCGACGATGGCCGGCACACCGGTAAAGTCCTGCAGTACGACACGCGCCGGCGTGAACGAGATTTCCTGCGTCGGTGTGGCCTGCGCATCCCAGTTGGCGATTGCAGCCACTTCGTCGGCTGTGATATTAACGCCGTCTTCATGACGTAACGCGTTTTCGAGCAGAATCTTGAGCGAGAACGGCAGCCGCGAAATATCGTGTTGTTCGCCGAGTTTTTTCAGGCTGTAGAAATGAAAAGTCTTGCCATTGGCGGTGAACGTATCACGACAATTGAGCGCGTCTCGCATGGAATCCTCCAGTGATCTTGATCGGTTGTGCTGTGGGCGGTAAGCCCCTGGCTGGCAAACGTTGAGCCAATCCCTGACTAGAATTCATATTTTAGCATGTGGCATTCGTTGGCTAAATTGACAAGCCGGATTTTTGTCGGAAAGGGCATGTGCTTAGAAGAACTAAAAAACACTGTGCCGAAGATGAACGTATGCAAATGGAGATAAAACCGGAGGCTTGGAGCTGTGGAAATGGCATTAGCACTGATCCGAATTTTCGTTTATTTCACGTCCGGCCCCGTTGTTATGACGAAACCAAGATCGCTCGCAGTCAGCAGACCTCACGCCAATCTCCATTCATTGCTACACTCGAATTCCAATAAATACGACAAAATCAGGAATCCAATGTGACGCATCCGCATCGTCAACCGATTGCCAAAGTCGATACCGCCTGGCTGCGCATGGAGCAGCCGACGAACCTGATGATGATCACCGGCATCATCAAATTGCGTGAGCAGGTTGATTTTGATGTGCTCAAGCAGGTTGTCATTACGCGATTCCTGTCGTTTCCGCGTTTTGGGCATAAAGCGGTGCAGACACCGCGCGGCTGTTATTGGGAAGAAGACGAGGATTTCGAGATCACCTCGCATATCCGTCGTATTGCACTACCGGGCGATGCCGGCAAGGAAGAACTCGAAGAACTGGTTTCAGAACTGGCCTCAACGCCGCTCGATCAGTATCGACCGCTGTGGCAGTTTCATTATGTCGAGAACTATGTTGAAGGGCCGGTTGTAGTGACGCGCATTCATCATTGCTATGCCGATGGCATGGCACTGGTACAAGTCATGCTGTCATTGACCGAGCCCGACGCGGAGCATTCGACATTGCCCGTCGAGCCCGATAAGTACCGACACCATCGCGCCAGTGAATCGAACGTGTTCAAGCGTTTGATGGAACCGGCACGTGAAGGCATTGATGCACTGCAGCATGTCAGTCTTAAAATGGTCGAAGAGGCCAGCTCACTGATTCGCGATCCGTCGATTGCTACGCAGTATGCCAACGTTGGCTCAGAGATTCTTTCCGAATTAGCCACAATGCTGCTGTTGACCGATGACCCACCTTCGCGCTTCAAGGGCAAGCTCGGCATCCGCAAGCGCACAGCATGGACGCATCCACTGCCGCTGCACGAAGTCAAGGCGATTGGCCATGCGCTCGGCTGCAGTGTCAACGATGTATTGATCGGTATCATGACCGGTGCATTGCACCGCTATCTCAAGGAGCATGACGAAGATCCGACCGAGCTTGAAATTCGCGCCACGATCCCGGTCAATCTTCGTCCACTTGAGCATTCGCGCGATCTCGGCAATCATTTTGGCCTGGTGTTTCTCGATTTACCGGTTTGGGAATCCAACCCGCTGGCGCGCGTGTATCGCGTAGCCGAGAACATGCATCATCTGAAAAATTCCAAGCAGGCGGCCGTTTCGCTGGGCCTGCTGGCAACGGTCGGTCTGGCGCCGGTGGCGGTTCAGAAGCCGGCGCTGGAGCTTTTCAGCAATAAAGCCACCACGGTATTAACGAACGTGCCGGGGCCGGCAACCCCGCTGTATCTGGCCGGCTCGGAAATCACCCAGATGATGTTCTGGGTGCCTCAGAGCGGCTCGATCGGCATGGGCATCAGCATCCTGAGCTACAACGGTCAGGTATTCTGCGGCATGATTACCGACCACAAACTGGTGCCGGATCCGGATCGCATCGTCGGCGAATTCGGTCATGAGTTTGAAAACCTGCTCAACCTCGTTATGCTGCTCGGGCCGGATGCTGACCGCAGCCCGCAGGAAGCCGAAAACCAGGTTCAAGCCTGGTTGGAGGAATTGGAAGGTTAAAGTCGAAAGGCGAAAAGCAGTAACCGCAGATTACGCTGATATACGCGGATTAAAACCAAAAGCTTTCAGGCTGAAACAAATTGAATGAGCTGTAACTCGGCTGGCTTCGGTTGGCTGTATATCCTGCGAGTCATAGGTTCTAATTTCCATCCGTATACAGGTTTTAATTTGCGTAATCCGCGGTTCAAAGCTTTGGGCTTTGAATTCTTCGCTACTCTATTGAATTACGCGCGTAGGCGATGTCCAGCGCCTGCATTGCGTCGATCGGTTCCATGGCGGCCGCTTTGGCGTAGGCTTCGTTCGATTCATCGGCTTTTTTATCGCCGTACAGCAGGTCGAGGCCGTTACCGTATTCGATCCACGCGATTGGTGCGTTGGACAGTTTGATCGACTCTTTGAAGTGCTCGATCGCCTTGTCGGCGCTGGCACCGTAGGTCATTGAGCCGACCAGCTTGCCGACTTTGGCAATAATCTCGGCGTGATACAGCCCCATTGCCGTGTGCGCTTCGGCGTGCTCCGGCGCCAGTTCCAGCGCACGCTGCAGCGATTTCTGAATTTTCCCGCCCAGGCCCTGGCTCAATGCCTTGGCAATTGAGATCGACTGGCTGTAACGACCCAGATGAAACGCATGGAAGTAATGTGCGTTGGCGTTTTCAGGGTCGAGCTCAATCGCGGCCTCAGCCCGCTCGATGCTTTGTTGATAGATTGCTTTCTTGATCGATTCGCTTCCTTCGAGATAATCCGCGTATATACCCGAGGCTTTATTCGCGACCACATGCGCCGCATCGCCGACCTCGGCAGCCAGATCAACTGCATCGGCAAAATCGCCGCGATGGTAGGCCTGCCAAGCCTGCAGCATGGCTTCATCCGACGGGTAAGGTTCACAATCACCTCGATGTAACTCGGCCCAGGCGTTTTCCAAATCGGCGCTGGAATAATCGAACGCACTGTTGTCTTGATCAAATTTGACCCACTTGGCGGTATTCATCAGTTCTCCTTGGTAAGTCCGGCATCAATACCGGGATTCTTATTAGTTGTTATCTAGTGTGACTGCTCTAGTTTTTCACCCTATCTTTCACTGTACAAGCCGTCCACGCTGGATTCAAGAGCCAGATTCAAAACGGACAGGCGCCACGAATTTATAGATTATGAGGTTGGATTAGACATGAGCAAGAAAACTGCAAAAAAGAAAGTTGCCAAGAAGAAAGTAGCCCGTAAAGCGGCAAAGACTAGCACGCGTGTGCAGGACAATGCACATGAGATCTGGCTGGCCGGCCTGGGCGCATTCGCCATGGCTCAGGAAGAAGGCGTCAATTTGATCAAGAAAGGCGGTCAGCTGGTCAACAAGCAAACCGGTAAGGTTGTCGACGAAAGCAGCAAATTGTTCGAACGCCTCGTAGCTGAAGGAAAAAAGCTCGAGAACAAAGGCCGCAAGATGGCCGACGATACCGTTGGCGGCGTTAAAGATACGGTCGGTGGTGTCAAGAGCGACGTTGAAGGCCGCGTCGACAAGACCATTCAATCTGCCCGTACTAACTGGGACAAGCTGGAAAAAGTGTTCGAAGAGCGTGTAGCGCGTGCACTGTCACGCTTGGGTGTGCCGACTTCGGACGAAATTCAGCAGCTTAGCGAGCGTGTGAAGGAATTGAACGTGCGCGTTCGTGAATTGGCCAAGGATCAGAAAAGTTCTGCTGGCAAAGCCGTTGCAGGTAAAGCCAGTGCGGCCAAAAAGGTTGCTAAAAAAGCCGCTGCTAAGGCAACTGCCAAGAAGAGCTGATCGAATCGTTTGACGAGTTAAGCAACACGGTAGCTTAGCCGTCGCAATGACTACCCCGAAGCAGCCGGAGCTTGCTCCACCCATGCTGCTTTTTGGCCCGGACCCTGGTTCGGGCCTTTTTTATGATCCATGCTTCCACCAACTTCCTTATTATCCTTCAAAGCCAGCCATTCTCCGTTTGTTGGACGTCTGTTTGAATAGAATTGGTACAGTCGTACTAGTACCTAAAAATGCAAAGGATAAAGTAATGTCGATTCGCAGCTCAGTTCCACACCTGATATTCGCTCTGATGATCACAGTCGTTCCTGTACTGAATGTAGCGGCTCAAGATACTCCTCCGGCTGAAGATATTGACGCAAAAATTCAACAACTCAGTGAGCAAGGTCATTTCCCTGGGGTCGCGATTGCAGTCATGCAGGCTGGAGAGCCGGTCTATGTCGGCACACATGGCATGGCCAATCTGGCGGATAGCGTGCCGGTTGCTAGCAATACCGTGTTTGAAATCGCATCATTAACCAAACAGATGACGGCGCTGGCGATTACGACCCTGGTCGAGCAGGGGCATTTCACGCTGGATGATCGAATTGCTGAGTGGATTCCGGACCCGCCCGAAGCCTGGGCGCAGGTCACGGTAAACCAACTGTTAAGCCACATGGGCGGTTTTGTGCATGGCTTTGAACAGAAGGTGGACGACCAGTATTTGCTTGAATATTCACGCGAAAATATGCTGGCATCGGCAAAAAACGCGCCGATGATTGCGCAGCCGGGTGAGGATTGGAATTACTCCGACCTTGGCTATTTTCTGCTTGGCATGATCATTGAATCGACCACACAAAAAACCTATGCCGAATACATGCAGTCCATGTTCTTTCGCCCGCTGGGAATGGAGCAGACGCATTTGCTCGACCAAAGACGAATCGTGCCGCATCTTGCCCGAGGCTACGCATGGAACGATGGCAAGCTGGAACGCAATCGACGGGTCTGGCAGTTTGCCTTGACCTCTCACTTCGGGGTGATGTCTTCTCTTGATGACATGATGCGCTGGGAGGCAGCCTTGGTCGATTCCGAGGTGATCAATCACGCCGCATTACAGTCGACATGGGAAATTCAGCGTACGTTCAGTACGGGCGATTCGTGCGATCGCTGGGGCTATGGACGTGGTTGGCATGTCGCAATCGTCGACGGAAAGCGAGTCTTAAATCATGGTGGCTATGCGGGCACAGCGTATATTCGATTCATTGATACCGGCTTGGCGGTCATTGTGCTGACCAACCGCGAAGATAATCCGAATGAACTGTCTCCAATTTCGCTGGCATGGGCGATCGCCAATGCATTTGATGCTGAAATACCGGTCGACGGTTATCGTTGTTGGGAATAAGCGGCTACCGGCTCAAGGCCCAAAATACGCATTCGCTAATTGATCAAATTGATCTTTAGCCTCTCCAAGTAAATAAGGGCTAACCAGTGTCATGACTTGCCAGACCGCTCGATCCGGCTGTGGATCGTGATTCGGTTCAAGAATCTGATCGAAGGCAATCCAGAAGCTGCTAATCAAGATAATATTTCGCATCAAGCTATCACGTTGACGGCGTCCGGCTTTCATGCCGCCGGTATCAACCAGACCGCCCATAAGCAGATCGGCGGTTTGCATGGACAGTTTCAGGATGGCTCGCATTTTTCGGTGCAGGGCAGGGCTGCGTTCGCACAGTTCGGTCAGGTCGCGATACAGAAATCGGTAGTCGGCGATGGTTTCGAACACCAGGTGCAGAAAAAACCAGGTGTCTTCGATGTCGGTTCGTTCGCCTTCATTGGCTGAAAGCAGGGTGAGCATACGTCGCTCGTATTGCCCGAACAGGGTATCGATCAAATCCTGTTTGGTGCGAAAGTGGTAGTGCAGGTTACCGGGACTGATGTCGAGTTCATCGGCGATGCGGTTGGTCGTGACGTTGGGTTCACCGAACTCGTTAAACATCGCGAGTGCGGCGCCAAGGATGCGATCGGGTGTGCGGCTGCGCGGCATGGGGCTGGGTCCGGCCGCGGATAGCGCTCTTTAGGCTTCGCCGGTCAGTGAGTTGACCAGATCGATATATTGCTGCTGCGCGGTCGCTTGATCCACACCTTGCTGCTTCTCCCAGGCTTCGTATTTGGCGACGCCGACAAAGTCGAAAAAGCCGGGTTTTTCTCCACTGATATCGCCTTCGCTGCCCTGTTTATACAGTGCATACAGCTTAAGCATAGTGTCGTTGTCGGGGCGCTCGTCGAGGGCTTTGACCCGAACCGATGCCTGTTCGAATTCCTGTTGAAGGTCGCTCATGAATACTCGCTTATTCGTTTGTTTTCTGTTGCATGTATTTCTAGCATGGCTGCTAGAGCGGGTCAACGGTTTTAATCCGTCATGGCGATAAATATCTCTTGCTGAAACCCAATTATGCTCAATCAGGCGCAAAAATCCACCGAAATGGACTGGCGCTAAGCGTGTTGCGGGGTTATCGTAAAGAAAATCAATAAAAACACCCAAACTGCTTCGGGAGATTTCTACTATGGGTTACTTCATTACCGGC
>JBCCHH010000015.1:0-11271 GCA_039028855.1 Pseudomonadota bacterium
ATCGAGATAATACTGTGCGCCGCTGTCCATCGAAATTTCATGCCAGCCGGCGCGGCGCGAAAGTTTGACCACATCCGAAGGCGTTTCGGTTGCCAGCGATTGGCGGAACAGATGCTGTTCTGTCGGGCTCTGTTTGAAGGCGGTGAAATACACCCGGCCGAGTTCTTCATCAACACCGGCCAGCGCATCAACCGGCCAGTTGCCCTCGGTCAACGGACGAATGAGTTCGCCATTGAGGCCGATCAAATACAGATGCCGATAGCCGCTGCGCTCGGATGACCAGATGAATGCGGGCATTTCCGACAGAAAACGCAGATCGTCGTGCAGGTTGATCCAGGTATCGCTGGTTTCGCGCACCAACAAGGTCTGGCTGTTATCAGCCAGCCGATGAAGAATCAGATCCATCTGCTGCTGACTGCGCGACTGACGCTGGAACGCGATGCCGGAAGAATCCGGCAGCCAGTTCACGCGCGGAATGTAGATGTCATCGTTGCCGTCATCGTCGAGCAGATTGACCCAGAGGATGGTTTCGGCATTGTCGACCTCAATCACGCCGAGCCGATAGCGCACGTTCGACGTACCGGCATAAGGGTAACGCTGTTCGATCATGCTGATCGCATCGCCGCTGACTTCGAACCGCGTGCTCGGCTCGATTGGGCTTTCATCAATCTGTAGAAACGCAATCATGCGGCCATCGGGCGACCACCAGTAGCCGGTCGCGCGGCCCATCTCTTCCTGTGCAATAAACTCAGCCATGCCGTTTTTAATTGTGCCTCGGCCGTCCGTAGTCAGTGCGCGCGCCTCGGCCGATTCAATATCAACAAGCCACAGATTCTGATCGCGGATAAACGCCACGTGTCGTCCATCGGGTGCTACTTTCGGATCGGTATCGAACGACTCGCTGCCGGTCAGTTGCAGTACGTTGGCCGATTCGCCGTCCGCCACGTCGCCGATCTCGGCATAGTAGAGATTGCCGCCGAGCGGGAACAGCAGATTGCGACCATCGTCCGACCAGCGATATTCGACAATGCCGCGTAAATCGGCAATTCGGGCACGCTCGCGCCGCGCCTGTTCTTCGGTCGATAACTCACCTTCATCGGCCAGAATCTGATCGGCCGCGACCAGTCGCCGGGTCGTATCATCGTTGAGGTTGTATTCCCATACATCGAGTAGCGTGCGATCGTCTGCGCGACCCTGCAGAAAGGATACTCGATCGCCAGCCGGCGATAGCCGGGCCTGACGCAGTGAAGCCCCGGATAAATCGGGTGAGGCGAAAATGCGTTCCAGCGTGAGCTCTTCGGCCCTGATGTTGGTCATGACAAACGCGCTGAGGCTAAGCGCGATCAGGAGTTTGATGAGCGGCAAGATACGTACGTCTTGATTGCAAAGCATGTGCTTTTGTCCACGTAAATTATCCTCATTATTGTCGCAAAGTATCGCTTGGTAAAGCAAATCAGCACGTGTCTTCTGCGTATTGCTTCGCACGATTCAGATGCATGGTTTCAGAGTTCAAGATGTAAATCATCAATCATCGGTTTGGCGAACGTGGCTTTCTGGACACAGCATAGTTATTGCTATGACTTGTCGCGGCTAAGCCGCGCATACGATGGCTAAGCGGTGAGGATCGGTTTGAACAAATAAGTCTACTGACAAGAAATTGGCTGAATCTGCGCTTTATACCTTATGACAGCGAAAGATTCCTTTTGCTATTCATCTAATTGTCGAGGGCATGAAATGGCTTATCCAAAGTTTACAGAGCTCAGGTATACGCTTCGTCAAATGGCGATTTTGGCACTTTTGTTCAGCCTTGCAGGCACAGCCTGGGCACAGTTGAGTCTCGATCCGGGTTTCGGCCTGGGCGGACAGGTCAGTACCTCGATCGATTCATTTACTCAGGAAGGCGCTGGCGCCATGGTGGTCGATTCGCAGGATCGCGTATTGATTGCCTATGCAGGATTTAACAGCCAGGGAGTAAGCCGACATAATCCAGATGGGACGCTCGACGCAGGCTTTGCCAGTGACGGCGTTGCCGCGCTCGATTTTGCCCCCACGGATCTGGTTTTGCAGCCTGATGGGAGAGTCGTTGTGGTGGGAACGCGCAGATCAGGCGACTTTACAACCGAAGACTGGCAAGTCTTGCGACTGCTGCAAGATGGCTCGGTCGATACCAGCTTTGGCACCATGGGTCTTGTGAGCATCGATTTTTCCGGCAGTTCCGATGGCGCCAATAGCGTGGCCTTAAATAGCAACGGCGATATTGTCGTTGGCGGTCGTGCATTCATTGATGGTTTCGGCACCGCATTTGCGGTTGCCCAGCTCGATACGAATGGTGTCGTACAATTCCAGCGATCCGACAAACTCGTTTCAGGAACCGCCGATATCTGTATGGAGGTATTGGTGCAAGCCGATGGCAGAATTATTTGTGTCGGGCTGGTGCGAAATTTTGCCACTGCGATCATGGTCGTGGTTCGATATGAAACGGATTTTGAGCTCGACACGAGTTTTGGCACAGGCGGTGTAGCGCAGATTGACTTCGGGGGGAATGCAGTCGAGGCGAACAGCGCGGTTCTGCAGCCCAATGGGTCGATCATAGTGGGCGGTTTTGTTGATTCAGGAAACGATCGAAACCTAGCGTTGGCGCGGCTGACTGCAACGGGCGAGTTGGATAGCAACTTCGGCAACAACGGCAGGGTCGAAAGACCGCTCACCGGTGACACCAGCGAAACGATTCAGGACATGCTGATTTTTCAGGATGATTTGTACGTCGCCGCCAGCACGTTTGAGACCGAATCGTATGCACTGCTGGCCTTTTCCGCCGATGGTACGCAAATCAGCAGTTTTGCAAACAATGGTCTTGCACTCGTCAACTTCAACGGACGCTCCGACTTCGCCAGAACGCTGGTTGTGCATCAGGGTGCGTTGTTGATTGGAGGCACTGCCACTGCGGAATCGCGTACCGAAGGTGGCAATATCGGGCTTGCCCGGTTCACGACGGGCGGAATTCTTGACGCCGGTTTTGCCAATGCGGGATTACGAGAGGTTTCCCTGTCGGGCCCAGTCAATGCGCGCGCGCTGGCAGCGCTGCATCAATCCGATGGCAAAGTAGTGGCCGCAGGCTATGTTGGCAGCTCGTTTAGTGACCGAAACTTTGCCGTGGCGCGATATCTGCCAGACGGCAGCCTCGATTCTGATTTTGGCAATCAAGGCCTGGTTGTGACGGATTTTAACGACGGTGAGGACAGTGCCAATGCGATTGCGATTCAACCGGATGGACGTCTGTTGGTTGCGGGCAACGCGGAGTTAAGCCCCGAAACGGAAGCTGATTTTGCAATCGCTCGATATTTGGCCGATGGCACGCTGGATAGCAGTTTTGGACAGAACGGCCTGGCGACCATCGATATCGATGGTCGTGATGATGTCGCGCGTGCCGTTCATCTGCTGGCTGATGGCCGTATTCTGCTTGCGGGCAATGGCTTCTTTGCTGATGCCGGATCGCCGCGTCAAATGACAGTCATTCGCCTGCAGTCCAATGGCGTATTGGATACTAATTTTGCCAATAATGGCGTTGCCAATGTCCCGATCGGCTCGTTCGATGAGGGCCACGCGTTGGCTGTACAGATGGATGGAAGCATCATTGTCGGCGGCATTGGCGACGCTGATTTTGCCATGATTCGTTTTCTGCAGGACGGCATGCTGGATTCCAGTTTCGGCAGCGCCGGGATTGTCAGCCTGGATTTTGCCGGCGAGTTTGATTTTATGCGCGATTTGCGGATCATTCCAAACTGGAATGGTCAGGGTGAGCGCATTCTGGCAGTTGGCAGCGCGCGCTCGGGCTCTTCCGCTGCGAGCAGTGATTTCGCGGCCGCATTATTTAGGCTCGACGGCAGTCTGGAAACCGGCTTCGGCAGTAACGGAATGGTTACAGAGGATTTGATGCCCGGAGAACGGGATGAGGCGACCAGCGTGGCTTTGATGGGTGATCGCATCGTGCTAGCGGGGTTTTCGTTCATGCAGGGGGTGTCAGACTTTGCGATATTGGGTCTGACGATCACCGGTCAAGCTGATCCCATATTCACTAGCACAGGCGCTACGGCCTTTGCCGATTTTTTTGCTTCTGTTGATGAAGCCAACGCCATCACCGTTACGTCGGCCGGTGAAATTACGCTCGTCGGTTATGTATTCAATCCTTCTTTGGGTAATTCCGGTCAACAGTTTGGCCTGGCGCGCTTTGCCGATATCGAATCGATATTCAGAGATGGTTTTGAAGGATGAGTTGCAACTCGAATGATCTACATGTCTCGGAAAAATCCGTCCATGCAGCCAGCTTAACAATGATTTTGAGCGATCGGCCGGAGCTGTAAGCGTATCGACTTACCAAGGTTTACAACCTCCTCAACTCCGCCTCACAGATAATCGCGGCAGCGCTCGTGCTGCTGAAGCTTTGGCCCGATTTGGACCCTCGTGCACTGCATATTGGGCAGATCAAGGCAATTTTGGCCATCAGAAAATTGATCCTTCGTGGTAAATTGTGCAGTTTATGAAATCCGTAAAACCTGCGGTTAAAAACGCGGTTTACCCGGCATGAAGGAATATAAGTGATGGCTCATTCCACTCCCGGCGCGCGCTTTCGTGCGTTGGTTGAACAGCAGGCTCCGCTACAGGTCGTGGGTACGATCAATGCGCTGACCGCTCGCATGGCCGAAAAGATCGGTCACAAGGCAATCTATTTATCCGGTGGTGGGCTGGCGGCTAATTCGCTCGGCCTTCCGGATTTGGGCATCAGCACGCTCGAAGATGTGCTGATCGACGTACGGCGCATTACCGACGCCAGCGATCTGCCGATGCTGGTTGATGGCGATACGGGCTTTGGCAGTGCGTTCAATATCGCGCGTACGGTGCGCTCGCTGGAAAAAGCTGGCGCGGCGGCGGTGCATATTGAAGATCAGGTTCAGGCCAAGCGCTGCGGGCATCGGCCAGGTAAAGCGATTGTGTCGCAGCAGGAGATGGTCGATCGCATTCGCATGGCGGTCGACGCGCGTGGTGACGATAGTTTCGTCATCATGGCGCGCACCGATGCATTGGCCGTGGAAGGCGAGCAGGCCGCGATGGATCGTGCCTGTGCTTGCGTCGAAGCCGGCGCTGATATGATCTTCCCCGAAGCCATGCGCAAGCTGGAGCAGTATCGGCGCTTCCGCGAGGCCGTGCAGGTACCGATTCTGGCCAACATCACCGAATTCGGCCATACGCCGTTATTCTCGACGCCGGAGCTCGGCGATATGGGCGTCGATATCGTACTGTACTGCTGCGGTGCGTATCGTGCGATGAATCGTGGCGCGGAGATCGTGTACAAGGCGCTGCTGGAGCAGGGCCATCAGCGCGATGTGATCGAGATCATGCAGACGCGCGATGAAATGTATCAATATCTCGACTACTATACCTTCGAGAACAAGCTTGACGAGTTGTTTGGGAAGGATTCGACTGAAAAGGACGTAGCATGACTGAGAAAAACACCGGAGCTGGCCTGCGCGGTCAGTCGGCAGGCGAAACCGCAATCTGTACCGTCGGTGCTGCTGGAAACAGCCTGAGATATCGTGGCTATGCTGTTGATGATCTTGCAGATAATGCGAGTTTTAATGAAGTTGCGCACCTTGTTTTGAAGGGCCATCTGCCAAATCAGGCTGAGCTTGATGGGTACCAGGCACGGCTGATGGGTTTACGCGGTTTACCGCAGTCGCTTAAAGAAGTACTGGAGCGGATTCCGGCCTCGGCCCATCCGATGGACGTGCTGCGTACAGGCTGCTCGTTCCTCGGCAACATTGAGCCCGAAGGCGATTTCAGCAATCAGCAGGACGTCGCCGATCGGCTGCTGGCCAGCTTCCCTTCGATGATTACCTACTGGTATCGCTTCAGCCACGACGGTGTGCGCATCGAAACCGAAAGCGATGAGGCCGGTATTGGCGGCCATTTTCTCAAGCTGCTACACGGCAAAACGCCGTCGGAACTGCATGCGCGCGTCATGGATGTATCACTGACGCTGTATGCCGAGCATGAATTCAATGCGTCGACCTTCACCGCACGCGTATGCGCATCGACGCTGTCCGATATGCACTCCTGCGTCACGGGCGCGATCGGTTCTTTGCGCGGCCCGCTGCACGGCGGCGCAAACGAGATGGCGATGGCCATGCTCGAACAGTACGATTCCGTCGAACAGGCGCGCACGGACGTACACGCTAAGCTGGCGGCCAAGGAAAAGATCATGGGCTTCGGTCACGCCGTATACCGAGAAAAAGACCCGCGCAATGCAATCATTCGCGAATGGTCGCGCAAACTGGGTGCGGAAGTCGGCGATCAGGTGCTGTTTCCAGTGTCGCAGGAGGTCGAGCGTATTCTCATGGACGAGAAGAAGCTCTTTGCCAACGCCGATTTCTATCATGCATCGGCGTATCACTTTATGGGCATTCCGACCGGCTTGTTCACGCCGATTTTCGTGATGTCGCGCGTGACCGGCTGGTGTGCGCACATCATGGAGCAGCGCGCCAATAACCGCATCATTCGGCCGGGGGCCGACTATATCGGGCCGGATGATCGCGATGTGGAGCCGATCGAGCAGCGCTAAGTCGAGTTAGAATCCGATCTGGATCGGATTTTTTCGAGATGCCCGGCCAGTTTGTTGGCCGGGCCTGGCGCCCGGTCGAGCATGTCGTTGGAGCGATTCGTGGCCGAGGTGATCAGCTCCGGAATCAGTCTAGCTTCGGGCAGGTTCTTCCAGTATTTCTTCGGCATTTCCGACAGCATGGCCGAGACTTTCAGCCGTGCCGGGTTGAAGATCGAGGCGTAGTAGGTCTTCCACTGCTCTTCAATCTCATCATGATCGGGCACATCGCGGACATCGCCTGCCTGCAAATAGCGTAATTCAGCCCCGTCCCAGACAGCGGTGCCGTCCGGCGTAGCGATCGCCCAATCCATGTTCGGAAAGCGGTTTTTGAAAAACGGTGCGCCGAGTTCCAGAATGCGATGCGAAGGTTCAAACCAGGCGGCATATTGCTCGCGGCCGTCCTCGCGTTCTCCGAGCTTGCGGAAACGCACGAAGGCATGCATCTTGTGTACGTCTCGGCGGATTTCTTTTTCGCATTTGAACAGCCAGCGCACGTCGCTAGCGGCCTGATTTTTCAACAGCTTGGGTGCGAGTTGCAGCCTCATCAGCAGTCGATACAGGCGCGAGAAACGTTCGTGATCTCGGTGGTGTGCGACACGGCAAGCGAGTCGCAAGAACTCACGTGGAACGGTGATCTGCGCCTGTTGAAGTGGATCTTGCTCGATGGATACCAGCGTGCGGTCATGACTGAATAGCGAAGGTGTCGATTCGGGCGTGCGCCATTCGATTTGACCGGGTTCGATCGCGTGGCCGGCCAGCTTGCGTGCGGCTTGTCGCCAGCCGTTGAAATCAGTTTCCGAGTTCAGTGTGGCGGTAATCATCAAAATAGCGTCTGTTGTTCGGGCGGTGGCGCAAACTGCTGGCGGAGCTTCTGGTGATCGGTCAGGCTGCCGGGCGACCAGCCAACGGCGACGATAAACGGCATGACTTTTTTGATCGATACCGTCAAGTGCTGCACATCCTCCAGACGGAGTCGGCTTTGTCGGCGGGCCTGAAGGATTTTGAGCACCGAGCGTACGCCCAGACCAGGCACGCGCAGCAACGTTTCCTTGTCGGCCGAGTTGACGTCGACCGGGAACCATTCGCGATGCTTGAGTGCCCAGGCCAGCTTGGGATCAATGTCCAGATCGAGCATACCCTGATCGCCGCCGGATAAAATATCCTGCGTTTCAAAACCGTAGAAGCGGTACAGCCAGTCGGCTTGGTACAGCCGATGTTCGCGAATTAACGGCGGCTTGACCGGCGGTAAGTCGGCGCTGCTATCGGGTATCGGGCTGAACGCTGAATAATAGACGCGGCGCAGTCGATAATCCGAATACAGCTTAACCGAGGTGCTGAGAATGGCTTCGTCGTTGGCTCCGTCAGCGCCAACGATCATCTGGGTGGATTGCCCGCCCGGCGCAAATTTCGGCTTTCGTACGCGAACTGGGCGCGGCACTTTGACCTGCCAGGTCTGTTTGCGTTGATCCTTGACATCATCAATCGAAATCCTGATATCCGACATCGCCTGATGAATGGTTTGGCTGGATTTTTCCGGCGCCAGTTGAGTCAGCCCCTTTTCGGTCGGCAACTCGATATTGACCGACAGGCGATCGGCATAGTAGCCGGCCTGTTTGATCAGCTCCGGATCAGCCTCGGCAATGCTTTTCAAATGGATATAGCCGCGAAAGCGGTATTGCTCGCGCAAGCGGCGAGCAACTTCGATCATTTGCTCCATCGTGTAGTTGGGCGAGCGGATAATGCCCGAGGACAGAAACAGACCTTCGATGTAATTGCGTTTATAGAACGCCAGCGTCAACCGGATCAGTTCGTCGGGCTTGAAGCGGGCGCGCTGCACGTTCGAGGATGAGCGGTTGATGCAGTAGCGGCAGTCGAAGATACAGAAATTGGTCAGCAGCACTTTAAGCAGCGATATACAGCGGCCGTCGGGTGCATAGGCATGGCAAATGCCGCTAGCGCCGGCCGAACCCAAGCCGTCCCTGCCGAGCGAGTTTCGACCGCTCGTGCCCGACGATGCGCAGGAGGCATCGTATTTGGCCGCATCGGCCAGGATGGCGAGCTTTTGCGTTAACGTAGTTCTGGGCATGGGTTTCAGGACAGTATTTCGATCAATTAGATGCTGCTTTGGTGATGTTCAATTCTGACTATAATGGATCAGATTCTCATTTCGTGATAGGTGCCTTCATGCTTGAAGAACCGTGGTTTTGGATGATTCTGGGCGCGTTACTGATTCTGTCAGAGTTTTTTCTGACCGGATTCATCGCGATGTTTTTTGGTGTTGGTGCGATTCTGGTCGGCATCGCGACCGCGCTCGGCCTGATTTCAGGCGCACCCACGCAGATTATTCTGTTTGCCGTGCTGAGTCTCGGTTCACTACTACTTGCGCGCGAGAAAATCAAGGTCTGGTTTCGCGGTAACGTGACCGACGAGTGGAGCGGCGATAAGGACCTGATCAGCGCGCGCGGCCAGCGCGTCAGCGCGGTGGCCGATTTTCGCGACGGATTGGGCAAGGTCAAGCTGAGCGGCGCGGAGTGGAAGGCCGAAAGCGACGAGCCGATTGCGGCCGGCGATACGGTCTGGGTGATCGGCCATCGTGGCATTACGCTGTTAGTTTCACCAAACAAGCCGAGCACCGTCAATTAGAGACTATCGATTCGATATGGGTGGCTCGTCAGGTCGAGTCGTGGGTTGGTAAAACGATAAAGGGGAATTTTTAGGAGATGGAAATGGATTTTGCGACGATTGCTTCGCTTCTTGTACTGTTTATTGTTATTGTCGCGCTGGTCAAGACCGCGCAAATTGTGCCACAGCGTTCGGCCTACGTGGTTGAGCGGCTTGGGCGCTTCGCCAAGACGCTGGATGCCGGTTTTCACCTGCTGATTCCGTTTGTCGACAAAGTGGCTTATCGGCATACGCTCAAAGAGGAGGCTATCGACGTGCCACAGCAGGCCTGCGTGACACGCGACAACATCCAGATTCACGTCGATGGCGTGATCTACATGCAGGTCATCGACGCACGCCTGGCCAGCTACGGCATTACCGACTATCGCTTCGCCGCGATCCAGCTCGCGCAGACGACATTACGATCCGTGATCGGTAAGATCGAGCTGGACAAGTCGTTCGAGGAACGCGCGGTCATTAATGAAAAGGTCGTTGAAGCGCTGACCGAAGCAGCCGAGCCCTGGGGCGTGAAAGTACTACGTTACGAGGTGGCCGATATCGTGCTACCCGAAACCATCCGTGATGCGCTTGAGAAACAGATGCGCGCCGAGCGTGAGCGTCGCGCGGTAGTGGCCGAGTCTGAAGGTGCGCGTCAGGCCAAGATCAACGTGTCGGAAGGCATGAAGCAGGAAATGATCAATGTCTCCGAAGGTGATATGCAAAAGCAGATCAACGAAGCGCGTGGCCGTGCTGAAGAAATCACCTTGATTGCCAACGCCACGGCCGATGGGATCGAGCGCATTGCCACCGCCATCAATCAACCGGGCGGTGCCGATGCGGTCAGTCTACGCATTGCCGAGCAGTACGTCGGCGAATTCGGTAAGCTGGCCAAGGAAACCAACACCATGATTCTGCCGGCTGAACTGGCCAATATCGGCGGCGTCGTGGCGGGTTTGAGTAAAACGCTGGAGCAGGCGCGCAAGCCGGCCGGCTGAGCCGATTCACTCGCATCGCAAAAGGCTCCGATTCATTCGGAGCCTTTTTTGTGCATCGGGCGCGGGTGTAAAATGCGCGCTCGGATGGATTGAATTTCTGTTGCAATAAAAAAGGTTTCTCATGTCGCTAGAGCAACGCATCGATGCTGCCAAAACCCGGATTACCAAGCTGGTGTTTCCGCAGGACGCGAACCCACTCGGCACACTCTACGGCGGCAATGCGCTGCACTGGATGGATGAGGTCGCGTTCCTGACCGCCACGCGCTTTACCCGGTGTCAGATTGTGACTGTGTCGATGGATCGCGTCGATTTCCAGGTGCCGATCGAAACCGGCAGCATCGTCGAGATCATCGGTCAGGTCGCGCGGGTCGGCAACACCAGCGTTACAATCGAGGTCAACATTCTGCGCGAAGACCCGCATACCGGCAATCAGGAACAGGCGATCAGCGGCACGCTGGTGATGGTGGCAGTGGATGAACACATGAAGCCTGTGAAGATTGAACGGTAGTTTTTAATGTCTCAAGCAACAAAAACGCAAAAGCAGCGCGTGCTGACCGGTATCACGACCACCGGCACGCCGCATCTGGGTAACTACGTCGGCGCAATCAAGCCGGCGATTGAGGCCAGTAGCGATCCGTCGCTGGATTCGTATTATTTTCTGGCTGATTATCATGCGCTGGTCAAGTGCTTTGAGCCCGAGCGCATTCAGCAGTCGACGCTTGAAATCGCGGCCACCTGGCTAGCGCTGGGGCTGGATACTGAACGCTGCATATTTTACCGCCAGTCCGATATTGCCCAGATTCCTGAATTGACCTGGTTGTTGACCTGCGTTACAGCCAAGGGTCTGATGAATCGCGCGCATGCCTACAAGGCGCAGGTCGCTGAAAACGAGGCTGCGGGTGAGGACCCAGATCATGCGGTGACGATGGGTTTGTTCAGTTATCCGGTGCTGATGGCGGC
>JBCCHH010000016.1:0-11064 GCA_039028855.1 Pseudomonadota bacterium
GACAGTCCTCGGCCGGCCTGCAGTTGAGAAACCGGTTCAACATCGTTCGGGACAATGTAATCAGCAGAAATGGTCTGGGAATTTCCCTAGGCGGCCATTCTCATTTGATTACCGAAAATTACATCGGCACCAATCCTGCGGGCGCAAGGCTTGGCAACGAATTCGATGGCATTCGTCTTGAGGGCGATGCGATCGGTTTCAACTGCACGATCGGTCCTCAGAATGTGATTGCATTTAACGGGCGTTTTGGTGTGCTCGGCATTGCTACACAATCAGGCGGCAGGGTTAACTATTCGATTATCGGTAATGACATTATTGCCAACAATAGTGCGGGGCTTGGCGTACCGTTCATTGGCGATTTTGGCTCCTATAACCTGGTCGAAAACCGTGTGCGCTTCAACGGCGATAACGGCATCTTCATCTTCGGCGCTGATACCCGAACCCGATTGTTTTCGAACAATATGTATGGTAACAACGGCATCGCAGTAGACATCGATGGTGGCGGTCAAAATCCAAACGATCCGGGTGATGCGGACAGCGGGCCCAATCGTCTGATGAATACTCCGGAGATTCATTCTGTGCTCTACACCGTGGGCATACCTTCCATGGGCATACCGAGTACGCTCGAAGTTCAATACTCGGTTGATGCGACGGCGGCCAATGCCGCTTACCCGCTAAGCATCGAAGTGTTCTGGACGGACCGCGCCGAGCCGATGCAGGGCCGGTTCACGCTATCGGTAATGGAATACAACACGCCCCAGAGCCTGCAGACCGAGGTTTTCGAACTCCCTCCTCGCGGCGATTCTGGCGGGCAGATCGCCATGATGGCCACCGATGACGACGGAAACAGTTCCGAGCTATCGACAGCAACAATTTTCGGCCAGATCAATCTTCAATTTCGCGATAGCTTTGAATCCATACTGGGTGATTGACCCAGGGTGTAGCGACGGCCAAACCAACAGTAAAAAAACTGAAACGATTCCACCCGAACTTGGCTGACGTGTACCTTTTTGTCTGTAAGGAATCTGACTCTCGTCGCGAGCTGGCCTGACGTATTTTGATGTTGCAAACGATTGAGCAATTCGAGCAGACATAGAAGACTCAGCTTCCACTGCAATTCAACTGTCGGGCTTAAGGAATAGAAACAATAGGCGCGATGGGCGGTGTAGTCGAGCAAGTTACCGTACCGACCGCCGATACGACGGGTGGATCGGTTGCATCTGAATTCAAGCCACCCGTATTGCCGTTGTCGTCGATGATCTGCACCGGCGTGCGCGGGCAGGCTGCGACGTTCTGCTCGTTGAACAGATTAAGCGTGCTGCCGCTGATCAATCAATGAGAAATGAAGCCTGACACGAACTGCAGTTTGAACCAATTCTCGATTACATCGCCGGGGTTTAGTATCGGGAAATAGAATACCACCAAGGTGCCCGGCAACCCGGTTTGTTCGGAAGCCCGAACACCGTAGCTGTGATAGGCCCAGACTCCTTAGCGATTCTCAGATCCGAACGTCTAAGATCGCCAAAGCTATCGTTACAGGTTCAGCGACTATAGACCGGGCTCAATTTGGCTCGACCGATTCCATGCCGTCAGCAAATAGCCCGACAATATCGGTATCCGAATCGCTGTTGTCGCTCGTGACCAGCTCGATCGCACCCGGCGGCGCGGTGACCGTCGCGGTGTTGGTGATCGTGATCGGATCCGGATCGGTGTCCTGAAGCGTACCCTGCAACACGAATCCGACAAATCCGCCGCTGGCCACGGTCACAAGCTCATCAATCGAACCCATACCCGATGCGGCGCAGGCCGATCCAGCCGAAGGCATACACATCCACGAAACGTCATCCAGCTCGGCCGGTACGATATCCTCGACCCGGGCATCGACGGCATCGCTGGTACCGGTATTTTCGATCACGATGCTGTAGATGATAGTTCCACCAACCGGCGTGAAAAAGCTGTTCGAACTCTTGTCCAGCGACAGTTCTACTTCCGCCTGTACAACCGTAGTCTCTTGGGCAGAGTCGTTGCTTGGCACCGGGTCCTGCGTGCTGCTGGATACTGTGGCGCTGGTGCTTAGCTGTCCACTGCTACCCGGATCGACTTCAACATTGACATCAACGGTCGCGCTCTGGCCGCTGGTCAGGCTGCCGAGGCCGCAATCGGGCGTGCCGGCCGGGTCCTCGTTACAGCCGCTGGTCGAGACCGGCGTCAACTCGGGCGGGAAGTTGAAATTGATCGATACTTTATCCGCGGTAAAGGAGCCGTTGTTGGTGACCTCGGCGGTGATGACCAGCGTTGTGCCGGCAACGACCGGGTCGACGCTGTCGCTGAGCGAGATGGTCAGGTCGGCGGTTGGTGTGACCCCGCCCAATTCCTCGAACTGCATACGCACGCCGGAGCCATCGTTCTCCGGCGTCCATGCCTTGAAGAAGCGGTTATCCGAACTGATAACCAGGATCGTGCTATCCGGATCGGCGACCGGATGACAGAACGGCAAGGTGTCGTAGCTGGCAGTCTGGGCGTCGTTGAGTACCACGTCCGGATAGAACGTGTTGATCGCGGAGCGTTGCGATCCGTTCTGCACGACGAAGCGGTGGATGCCACCACAACCGCTCAGTTCGGTCAACAGGTCGTCGAGACTGTCGCCGTCCAGATCGATACCGGTGCCGCTGGCGATGTCGGTCGACGGCACTTCGGCCACCGTGACGTCCTGGCAGGCCGGCGCGCTGTCGCCGCCGGCATTGCTCACCACCAGGCACACCGTGTAGGTGTCTGCGCTGGCGTAGATATTGGTCACGTCAGGCGATCCGGCCGTGTTGCCGTCGTCGAAATCCCACGACCACGAGGTCACAACGCCGGTCGACTGGTCGGTGAAGTCGGCAATCAGATCGATGCTCGAAAACGTGAATGCCGCGGTCGGCGGTGCGGGCGGTGTACCCAATAGTTCGACCACGAAACGTACGCCACTGCCATCGTTTTCGGGTGTCCAGAGCTTGTAGAAGAAGCCGTTGCTGCTGTTGATCACCATGGTGGTGTCAAAGTCGGCCTCCGGGTGACAGAACAATTGGTCGGATAACTTCGCTCCCTGGGCATCGGCCAGTACTACGCTGCGGTAGTCTTCAAGCAGTGCACCGGCCTCTGCGCCGTTCTGTGGGGCAAAACGGTTGGGGCTGTCCACACCGCAGCCGCTGTCGGATTCAACCAGCAGGTCGTCCTGGCCGTCATTGTCCAGATCCAGCGCCGAGGCCGGTGCCACCGTCGTCGAGGGTTCTTCGGTGACGGTCACGTTCTGACATACCTGCGGTGAATCGCCGCCAGCATTGCTCGCAATCAGGCAGGCGCTGAACATACCGGCGCCCGAATACACATGCGTCGGATTCTGGCTCGTGCTGTTGCCGCCATCGCCGAAATCCCACTGCCACGATGCCGGTAAACCGGTCGAAGTGTCGCTGAACTCGGCGACGATGTCGAAACTTTCGAACGTAAAGCTCGCCGTTGGCGCTGGCGGCGCACCGGAGCCGACGAATTCCCATTCGACGGTAATGCCTGAAGTGCCGTTGGGACCCTGGTCGCGCAGTTTGTAGAATCGCTCGTCGGGTGCCGGCGTCTTATAGATGAAAATATCGTCAAACACTCCAGGAAACGACTGCGGTACTTCGCCGCCTGGTGCACCGGCGGCGTAATTCAGGCCCTGGACAAGCGATAACGTTACGTTCTCCCAGGTCGTGCCGGGAGACTGATCGGCCAACTTGGCCAACAGCGTACCGTTCAGTTCTCGGATGGCAGTGACGCTTCCGACATTCAGCGCTTCCAGATCGTCCGTTGCATCGGTGTTGAAGTCGAGGGTATCGCTCGGGGCGAGTACCACAATAACGGCCGCAGCCGAACCCCATGCAAGCGCCAACAATGCCACCAACAAAAAGCGTTTCAAATTTTGAACGTACATAATTTTGTGTCCCTCACGGGTAAATGTCAGATGAAAGCAGCCGGAAGCGATAATCCGCTCCGGCAATTAATGCTGATAAACCATCAGTAGTCGACACGCACTTGTTCGATACTTTCTTCCAGCATAACTTTGTCCTGCACTTGTTCGACCGTGGTCATGCGCATGGCCAGCTCTTCGATCTGGCTGACTAGTTCGGCCTGCGTGCCGACAGCTTGGTTGAGCCGCTCGATTTCGCCGCGCAGTGCGCGAATCTCGTCATCCCTGCGGTCCAGTTCCTGTTTCAGACCCTGAATCGCGGCCAGTGCGACACCGCTGGTATCAATCGTGGCGATTTGGCGTTCGCTAGCACCCAGGCCGAACTGCTGAAAAAAGTCCTGCGCCATCGGCCCAAGGTGCAGGGTCTGTTCATCTTCCTTGTAGGCCCAGGTGCTGATCGGCAGCTCGGCTACGCGCGCCAGTACTTCGGCCGGATCGACCGGTTCGATGTTGGTTTTACGGGTGATATCCGAATTCTCGCTCAGCGTGCCGGCGATGGTCAGATTGCCGGTGCCGCGCGACAGGATAAATTCGGTCGTGCCCGAGTCCTCTTCAGTGATGAAGAAGCCGAAGCGTGTCGCGCTGACTTGCCAGTCGTGCAGATCGCCCGAGGTGTCTTCGAACTGGATCGTGCTGCCGCCATTGTTCGACAGCAACAGCATTTCACGGATCAGGTTGGTTCCGTCAGTTTCCTCGATCTTGACCGGTGCCACACTGCCGTCGCCTCTGACCTGAAGCTGATGATCGGCTGTGTTCACGCCCATGCCGACGTTGGCGGAAAACGTCGTCAGATTTCCAAATCGGGTTCCTGCTTGTTCAAGCACGACCGCGTCGGTCGGCGAGTTGGGCTGGATCTTAAGCGGCAGCTTGCTGCCGTTGGTGACGTCGCGAACAAAAAAATTGGCTTCGTTGCCGGCCAGATCCCAGATCTGTGGGGTAAAACCGGAGCTGCCGTTCTGGTCTAGACGCATGGTAGGCGTGTCGCCATCGACCATATGCATCTCCACAACAGGCGTGCTGGTACCCAGGCCCATACGACCGCCATCGTCGACAAACAAGGAATGAGTGGGTGCACCGGCCTCCAATGTAAACGGGGTGCGGCCGTTGGTAAGATCGTCAATCGAGAATTTGTTGGCACCGCCATTGGTAGTTTCATTGGCGGTCAGTTGCCAGTCAACATTCGGGAAGCTGGCACTGTTGGAGGTATCGTCAAACCTGATCCGGGTATTGTTTTCCTTAATACGGATGGTATCGAAACCAAAGCTTTCGCCATTGGTGCAGTCCTGGCCTACGCACAGACTGCCAACGATGCTCTGATTATCGTTCACCAGTTGATCGCGACTAGACGCGCCGCCGACGCGATTGGCGCTGGCCGTACTTGAGATACCGTCTCGCTTCATGCCGTCCGGCGGCGCATCGGCGGTTTCGGTCAGATCACGATCGACGAGGCGACCGTCTACGATCGTGAACACGCCCGAAGCGCCTTGCAGCGTAACGTCGCGGGCTTCAGGCAAACCGACATTTCCCATCAGTTGAAGTTCGTAGCGGTACGTACCATCGGCCAGATCGTTCACGCCGAATTCAACCGGCTGACCGCGGCGAAACTGAATACGGCTGAGATAGCTGTTCGGGCCTTTGATGATCAGATCCACATCGCTGTCGAGAGCCGCGGCATCCATCGGTTCGACCATCAGGGTATCCGACAACAGGTGGGATTCGAACCGAAAATCCTCGGCCGCAACGGTTGTAGATACCATTAGACCAAGATTCATTGCGACCAGCAAAGCGCCGCGGCGGGAAAAAAAGCGAGTATTCATACTGTGTTCCTCATGCAAGGGCCGTCGGACCCGATTCATTAAGATTCAGCCCTAGGCCGCAGGTGCAGGCCCGCGATCAAGAGCAATAGCAGCATCATGATTACCAGTGCGACCTGCCCGGTTGTAGGCACGGCCAGCATCTGCAGCGTGCCCGGACCGCCGGGATCATTGATGATGCCGTCATCGCCGCTGGCATCGCCCAGAGCATTGTCGGCCAGCGTCAGCGTCCAGACATTGCCGGCGCGGCTGGCACCGTTGAAGTCATACCACTGCTCGGTACCGGCATCGCCCGGCGTCGTCGGGCCGAATTTGAAGTAGCGGACGCCGCCGTCGAACTGGGCCTGGTGGAAAATTACATCGACCAGCGCGTTCTCGCACGGCAGTGCGAATCCGACCAGACCGAACGGAAATACCCGGTCGACCGGCGCTGGACTTGCCTGACTGGTCGGCGAGAGAGCCACAACTTCATTCAGCGTATCGCAGCCTCCGCGCGTCACGACGGTGATGAAGCCGCTGCCGTCGAACGTCGGCAGCGAGGCCACATTGTCCTGAGCGCCGTCCGGAATGCCATCGTTGTTGCCGTCGCCATTATTGGGCGCCTGATTCTCGATCACTGCCGGCACACCATCACTGTCTTCATCGACCACCAGCGTATCGCTCGCCGCCGGGCTGGTGCCGAGGCTCGAATCGAGCGGACTCGACGTATTCAACCAGCTACCGGGCTGCTCGCCTATGATGTCGACCGCGACGGTGCAGACACTGCTCGCCGCGACGCTGCCGCCGGCATAGTCGATCTGCGTGCCGCCGGCAGGCGCAGTTAGCGTGCCGCCGGTACAGGTACTACTGGCATTGGTCGGCGTTGCAATACGCAGGCCGGCCGGTAGCGGATCATCAAAGCTCAGAGCGTCGGCAGACACGGTTTTGCTGCTGTTATCGATCGTGAACGTTAACTGGCTGATACCGCCGACGGCGACCGGATTCGGCGCGAACGCCTTGCTGAAGCCCGGCACAGAACGCGCAGTCAGCGTGGCGGTTGCCGCAGCGCTGCTGCCCAGGCTGGACGTCAGCACCGAGGTGGTATTGATCAGCGAGCCAACGGCCGTCGTGACTACATCCACGCGAATCTGGCAGGTAGCGCCCGCAGCAACGCTGCCGCCGCTGAGTTGAATGGTCGCGCCGTCGGCAACCGCGGTCAGCGTACCGCCGCAGTCATTAGTCGCGGCCAGCGGACTGGCCACCTGCATACCGGCCGGCAGCGGGTCGTCGAAGGCCAAGCCCGTCGCCTCCAGCAGCGCCGCGCTGTTGTCGATGGTCAGCGTCAGTTCGCTGATCTCGCCCAACGGCAGGCTGTCCGGGCTGAAGCTCTTGCTGAAGGCAGGTACTGGAGCTGGCTGCACGGTAATACCGGCCGTCGCCGGCGCGCTAAGGCCGGAGCTTGAAGTCAGCGCGCTGGTGGTATTGGTCAGGCGGCCGGCCGCAAGCGCACGCACGTCTACCGACAGCGTGCAGGCAGCACCGGCAGCAACATTGCCGCCGCCAAAATCAATCATGCCGGTGCCCGGCACGGCCGTTATCGAGCCATCGCAAGTGGATGCCGGACTGGCAGGATCGGCAACCACCAGGCCCGCGGGCAGCGGATCACTGAAGGCAAGGCCGGTCGCAGCCAGTGCGCTGGCGCTGTTATCGATGGTAAAGGTCAGTGTGGTGGTCGCGCCGGCCAGGATCGGGCTGGCGGCGAAGGCCTTGGAAAACAGCGGCGCGGGTTCAATGGTCAGCGTCGCTGAGGCAGGCGGCGCGACTTGCAGACCGCCACTGGTCAGGTTGGAACTGATGCTGGCGAAATCGCCGGGTGTGGCTGCAGCAGGGACCTGTATGGGCACGCTGAACGAGCAGCTTCCGCCAGGCGCCACGCTGGCGTTGTTCAGCGTAACCAGTCCCGCACCGCTGACTACAGAGCCGCTACCACAGACATCGCTGAGCGGCAGACCCGTAGCGGCCAACCCTGCAACGACTGTCGCAAGACTGTCGGAAAATGCCAGACCGAGCGCCGGGTTGGCCGAATCCGGATTGCTGATCGTGTAGTTAAGGTTGACCGTGCCGCCGGCTACGCTCGGGCCGGTGAATGTCTTGTCAAAGCGAAGATTCTGCAGCCGCAGTTCGTCGATTGCCGGGTCACCGCGTACTGCCAGGCCGCCCAGCGTTCCATCAACCTGACTGGTGATATTAGTCACGGTACTGGTCGACGGCAGGCTGGCCGGTAGCTGCAGGGTAACGCTGAACACGCACTGGCCGCCCGCCGGGAGACTGGCGCCGGTCAGGCTGAGCAGCCCGGTTCCGCTCAGTTGCGAGCCTGCGCCACACACATTATTGGCTGGCAGGCCGGTGGCCACAAGGCCGTTGAGCACTGCGTCCAGATCGTCAGTGAACGTGATGCCCGAGACCGCCGCAACGGCATCAAGATTGTCCAGCGTGAACTCGAGCGTGACGCTGTCGCCGGGGCCGGCCGGATCGTCGAGGAAGGCCTTGGCTAACTGCAGCCGTAGATTGTCGACCTGCAGCACGTCGCTGGCCGGAGCCAGCGACAGCAAATTACCTGCAACCAGCGCGATTAGGTTCGATGTGGTGCTGATATAGAAGTTGCTGGCGGCACCGGCCGGTACCTGCAGATCGGCCGTGAACGTGCACGACTCGCCCGGAGCCAGGCTGCCGCCGGCCAGCGTCAGAGTACGATTACCGAACAAGCCAACCAGTTGTGAACCGGCGCCGCAAGGGTCGATCAGCGGCAAACCGGTGACGGTCAGATTAGACAACGCACCGTCGAGATCATCGCTAAACGTAATATTGCTCGCAGCCTCAGTCGCGCTGTCGTTACGCAGGGTATAGCTCAACGTGACGATGCCGCCGGGAATGACCGGATCGTCGATAAATTCCTTTTCGAACGACACGCTGGCAATGTCGAGCGTATCGCTGGCGGCCAGCCCGATGGCGGTCTGGCCAAGCACCGTGGCGGTCGGAGCCGAGGTGGTGTTGTTATACGGTCCCGGAGCCGCACCTGCAGGCACCTGCAGCGTGACGCGGAAGCTGCAGGATTCACCTGGCAACAAGCCGGCGCCGGTCAGCGCCAGCGTGCTCGCGCCGCTGATCTGCGAGCCCGCGCCGCAGACGTCATTGATCGGCAACCCGGTCGCAGCGAGCCCGGCCAGCGTCGCGTTAAGATCATCGGTGAATGCGATATTGGTCGCGGCCGCGCTGGCGTTCTCGCTGTACTGCAACCTGAACTCAAGCTCGACTGTATCGCCGGGTTGAACCGGGTCGGCCAGAAATACTTTGTTCAGCAACGGCGCGCCGAGAATTTCCAGCGAGGCTTCGGCCGGGCTGCCGGTTACCGTATCACCATCGATCACACCGCTGATCGAACCGCTGATGCTGTTAAGCACTTCGGGCGGAAGCCCGGCCGGCAAATCGATGCCGACCTGGAAGGTACAGGTCTCTGCCGGCGGCAGCGAGGCATCCTGCACGACAATGGCCTGAATATCGACATCAAGAAAGGCAACCGAGCTGGTCGATGCAGGGCCACAAAATCCCGCCGCCGGAAGGTTCAACGAAAGCGGAAACGGCAGGATGTCCGTCAATTGGTCGAGAAAAGTCAGCTCGGTAATGGCCGAGGTCGCGCTGGTGTTTTGAATCGTAAATTCCAGCGTCGTGCTGCCGCCGGCCGGAGCCGGATTCTCGACGAAGGTCTTGCTCAGCGTCGGTACGGCGAACACGAAAAGATCGTCGCTGGCCATATTGCCCATGACCGGGCCGCCGCCGAAATCAACCTCAATCGCCGAACTGGTGCTCGGATAAATGTCGGGCGTCGTGCCCGCCGGCACCTGCAGGGTGACCTCGAAACTGCACTGGCTGCGCGGCGGTAGTTGGCCTCCAGTCAGCGTCAGCACGGACGTTCCGCTCAGCGTCGAGCCCGCGCCACACAAGCCATTAGCCGGAAGATTGACGGCGCTGAGCCCTGCCAGCACACCATCGAGATCATCGGTAAATGTGATGTCGGTGGCCGACTCAGCGCCGTTGCGGTTCAGGATCGTGAATTGCAGATCGACGGTTTCTCCGGGCGGTACCGGATCATCCAGAAACTCCTTGATCAGCACGATGCTGCCGCCCTGCGAGTTGACACTGGCCACGGCCCGGCCACTGGTGGTTCTGGAACCAGAGACACCAAACTGCGGCCCGGATTCCAGCGGTTCGCTGATATTGTCTAGCACGCCAACGCCGGAAACCACCACATCCACGCCAATCGTGCAGGTGCCGCCAGCAACGACCGCCGCCGCAGTCGGCCGAAAACCGCTAAGGCTGACCAAGCTGCCGCCCGGTTCGGCAGTGACCGTACCGCCGTCATAGTCGAGCGGAAACGGGCTGGTAAACGAGGCGCTGCAGGTATTGATGACGTTGGCCGGACTGGCCACGACCAGACCGGTCGGCAGCGAATCGCTGAAGGCGATGTCGGCTGCGGCATTGGTATTGAGCGAGTTGTCAATGGTAAAAGTGAGGCGCTGGCGCTGCCCGATCACACTGGTCGGGCTGGAGAAGCTTTTGCTGAACCCGGGCCGATCTGCGGCGATGGTCAGATCGGCGCTGGCCGAACCGCTGTTGCCTGCACTGGAAGTCAGATCGCCCGTTGTGTTTGGGTAGGTCCCGACTATCGTGCCGGTTACCAGCAGCGCGATCTCACAGCGCCCGAACGCGGCGATCGCGCCGTCGCTGAACGCAATCGTGCTGCTGCCGGCTGGCGCATCCAGCGTGCCCGAGCCGCAGGTAGAAACTGCTCCGCTCGGGCTTGCCAACGTCAGACCGGCCGGCAATTGATGAACGAACGCCAGATCACGTACTACTGAGCCGCTGACTTCAGTAACCGAAAAGCGCAGCAGTGCAGCGCTGCCCGAGCCGATGGTTCCGGGGTCGAAATTCATCGAAAAGTTCGGGCTGCTGTTGCCTGCCGCCGCCGGCATAGACACGAACGCGCCCATCAACAGCACAGCCGCACCAAACGCACGACAGCGAGAAAAAAGGTGAGTGTCGAACCTGCTTCCGATCATTGCGCTCCCTGCGGTTAACGTCGTTTAATGATTAGGTTTTCAAAGGACGTTCACGATGCCCTTCAAGCCGTTGCGATTCTACGGTCGATGAATCTGCTATCAATACTAAACAGCGTAATCTGTTGGCAGTGGACAACCGTATGTCGCCCATGCGCGGTTACTAATGAACCCC
>JBCCHH010000017.1:0-11062 GCA_039028855.1 Pseudomonadota bacterium
CGTCGAAGCCTCGCGCGATCGGGCGTTGGTGCGGCGCCTGTGCAACGGCGCTTTGCGTAATTTGCCGGCGCTGCAATGGCGACTGTCGCAGTTACTGAAAAAGCCGCTAGCGCGCAAAGCGCGCAGCGTACATTTTTTGCTGCTATCGGCGATCAATGAATTACTCGAACAACGCGAGCCGGCGGCCGCCATTATTTACGCCTCAGTCGCCGCTGCCCGGCTGGCTGGTCAATCGCAATTGACCGGGCTGGTGAATGCGGTGCTGCGCAATCATGAGCGTCGGCGCGAAACGCTTGATCAGACTCAGCCCAACACAAACGCGATTCGCTATGGCTATCCCGACTGGCTGATTGAACGCATTCAAGGCGACTGGCCCGAGCACTGGCAAGACATTCTTGAGCAGGGCAACTGGCCGCCACCGATCTGGCTGCGCGTAAACCCGCATCGTGCCCGCGTTGAGCAACTGCTCGACGCACTCCATGCACAAGGTCTTGAGTGTCATTTTGAGCCGGATTTCGAGCACGCCATCCGACTCGAACGCGCAAGCGCAATCAGCACTTTGCCCGGTTATGCTCAGGGCTGGTTTTCGGTGCAGGATGCCGGCGCACAGGCCAGTGCCCGTTTGCTACGGCTCGAACCGGGCCTGCGCGTACTCGATGCCTGCGCTGCACCCGGCGGCAAGGCCGCACACGCGCTGGAAATGGCTGAGGTTGAGCTAAGTGCACTCGAAATCAGCGCGCAGCGCAGTCAACGGATCGAACAAAATCTTGATCGGCTCGGACTCATAGCCACCATTCGGGTCGCAGACGCGAGCAAAACCGAAACCTGGTGGGACGGTCGAAGCTTTGACCGCATTCTTATCGACGCACCCTGTTCGGCCACAGGCGTGATCCGCCGCCATCCCGATATTCGCTGGCTGCGGCGACCGCAGGATATTGACAACACGGTGGCCACGCAGCGCCAGCTCATCAAGGCCGTATGGCCGCTGCTCAAGCCCGGCGGCTTGTTGGTCTACGCAAGCTGTTCGATACTGCATGCGGAAAACCGCGCGCAGGCGCGCTGGTTGCTGGATAATCATAGCGATGCTGAAGCTGAGCCGACCAAACCCGCGTACGAACTGGTGGACAGCCTGGACATGCAGCCAGGTCAGCAAATCCTGCCCGGCAGCCTGGGTCGGGATGGGTTTTATTATGCTGTTTTTCGTCGGCTGCCGACCGGCCGAACCTGAAACCGGTGTGTTAGCACTAAATCCTGAAATACTTTGGCAGCAACAGCGGCTCATGATCGAAAGCGGCATTCGCTTCGAGCCGACCCCAGCCATGAGCGAGGCACTGGAACATGGCGTCGATCTCGAGCTCGATATCATCACGCGTATCAGTAAACGCTACGGTCCGATCGCGCATTTGCACGAAAACCGAACGACTCAATTTCGCATTCGCTATCTGCCACTGATCGAGTTCTGGCAACTCGACCACACCACGGCCGATGGTGAACTGATCAGCCAAAGCTTTCCACGCTTCTGGTTACTGACCGAAGCATTGACTGAACGCCAAATCTACGCTACCGGCCTGGATCGCAGCATGTTGAACGACGGCCGCTGGCAGGTGCAAATTCGCGCCGAGTTCGATCGCAGCGCGCTGCCTGCACCGATGCATCTGCCAACCCTGTTTTCAACCGAATGGCAATTGACTGAACAGTGGCATACGTGGCAATTCGACAGTACCTGAAGCGCTTCGCGCGCATTCTGCCGCTGGCCGTAGTGGTCGGCGTGCTGCTGACCGCTTTGTTTCTGGTCGCCGGTGTCGAACGTGAAACGGCCCAGCTTGGCCGCTTAAGCCTGTTCATCTTTCTTCTGACCGGCATCGCGCTGCTCGCGCTCGTTTGCGTAATTCTGTACCGTTTGGCGCGCCTGATTCGACGCGTGCGCAGCGGCCAGCCCGGTGCCAAACTGCGCGCACGACTGGTCATGGTTTTTGTTGCTTTAGCCTTGCCGCCGGTGGTCATCGTATATCTGTTTTCGGCCGAATTTCTTTCAGAAACGATTGAAGGTTGGCTCGATGTTGGCACCGAAACCGCGCTGTCCGATTCCATCGAAATCAGCCAGATGCTGATCGATACGCACACGCGCGCGGGCAGTGAGCAACTGGCTGATATTGCCGCGCGCCTGCCGCTGCAGAGTGAGCAGGAGCAGGTCAGTTATCTGTTTCGGCTGCTGCGCGCCGCCGGGCCGGTGGAATTGACGCTGCTCGACAGCGCTGGTCAGGTGCAAACGCTGGTGCATGTCGATCCAGCACGCCTGGTGGCCGACTTGCCGAGCACGTTCGCGCTGGCTCAGGCCGTTCGCGGTCAGGAGTATGCCACGGTGGAACCGATCAGCGCCAATAGCGCTGAACCCGGCCTGCAAGTGCGTGTTTTGACACCCGTCGAAGGTACAGACAACACGCTGATTCTACAAGGTATTTTTCCACTGCCGGAAGGTTTCTCCACGCTGGCTGGTAATATCGAACAAGCCTATTTCAGACACGAGAACGTGGCATTTCTGCGTGATCGACTGCAGCAGAGCTTCGTCCTGATTCTAACCCTGGTGCTCGCCATCACGGCTTTACTGGCGATGTTATTGGCGTTCAACTCAGCCAATCGCGTGGTGCGGCCAATCAGCGATCTGGCGGGCGCAACCGAGCTCATGCGCGCAGGCCACTTTCCGGAAGAGCTGGCCGTAAACAGCCGCGATGAACTTGGCTTTCTGGTCGAATCGTTCAACCGCATGGCGCGCGAATTGAATCGCATCCAGCAAGAACTCGAAACCCAGCGTCAGGAGCTCGAAACGCTGCTCAGCCGGCTTTCTGCCGGGGTAATGGCGTTCGATCACAAGCATCGACTGACGCGCCACAACGACAGCGCGGCTGAGATTCTTGGTATTGATCTGGCTCCGCTGGCTGGCAGCACGCTGGCCGAATTGATCGAACACCGGCCGGCACTGCAGGCATTGTTTGCGACCATCGAGGAAAAAATCGACCGGCCCGGCCAGGACTGGCGTCAGGAGATTAAGCTGGAACAGTCCGAGCGTACGCTGGCGCTGGTCTGCCGTGGATCAAAGCTGCCCGGACCAAACGATCAGACACATGGCCATGTGGTTGTGTTCGATGATGTAACCATGCTCGACCAGGCTCAGCGCGAAGCAGCCTGGGCCGAGCTTGCACGACGACTGGCACATGAAGTCAAGAACCCGCTGACACCGATTCGACTAGCTGCCGAGCGCCTCCAGCTTCGTGTCGCCGACGAACTCGAAGGCGATGCGCGCGATCTGTTGCAGCGCGCGACCGGCACCATCATCAATCAGGTCGATGCGTTGCGTCAGATGGTTGACGCTTTCGGTGATTACAGCCGACCGAGCCGTAAAACCCGGCAACCGCTTGATATTCACAAGCTCATCCATGCAACGGTCGAACTCTGGACCACCGGCGATAGCGGCATCCGATTTACGCTTGAACTCAATGCTGATATCCGTCAGCGACCGCCGCTCGGCGATGCCGGCCAGTTTGGCCAGGTGCTCAATAACCTTGTGCGCAATGCGCGCGAAGCGCATCCGCAGGCCAGCCCGGAAATCTGCATCCGCACAGGACTCGAAACCGAAAAAGCCAGCGATAGTCTGCTGCTGCAAATCGACGACGACGGCCCCGGTTTTCAGGCCGAGATTTTGCCGAATGTCTTCGAGCCCTACGTTACGACCAAACAGCGCGGCACCGGTTTGGGCCTGGCCATCGTGCATCGCATGATTGATGAGATGGGCGGACGCATCCAGGCACAGAACCGCACCACCGGCGGCGGCCGCATCTCGATCTGGTTACCGCTATCGAATGCAACGCAGTAAATGCGCTATCCTGTGACCGCATAGAGGTTCATACCAAAACCTAAAGACGCCATTTTTGCGAATCTGTTTCCATGGCTGAAAAAATACTGATTGTTGATGACGAACCGGATATCCGCGAATTAATCGGCGAGATTCTGGCCGATGAAGGCTACGAGACCGAACTGGCCGCCGACGCCGCCCAGGCACGTGCAGCGAAAAGCACGATTCAGCCCGACTTAATACTGCTCGATGTGTGGATGCCCGATAGCGACGGCATTAGCCTGCTGAAGGAGTGGCGCGAGCAGGACCAGCTTGACTGTCCGGTCGTCATGATTTCTGGTCATGGCTCGGTCGAAACCGCGGTTGAAGCCACGCGCAACGGTGCGGCCGATTTCATTGAAAAACCCGTTTCGATGGCACGCTTGCTCAACACCATCAAAAATGCGCTGACCGAAGCCAAACTCAAACCCAATCCTGCTCTGGCCAGCAATATACCGGGTGAAATTCCCGAGCCAATCGGTCGCAGCCCCGCCATCGAACGTCTGCGTGAGCAGGCCGAGCGCATTGCTGCCCTGAACGGCAACGTACTCATCACCGGTGAGCCGGGTTCCGGTAGAAGCACACTGGCGCGCTGGCTGCACCAACAGTCGAACCGGGCGCAGGCGCCGCTGATTCAGATTAGCTGCGGTGCCGATTTGCAGCAGCAGCTTCAAAACAGCAGTCACGACAACTCACTGCCCGGTACGCTGCTGATCGACCCCGTCGAATGGCTCGATAGCGGCCTCGACGACCCGCGCGACACAGCTGGAAAGACCCAGGCCAGCGCCGCCTTGCAGGAATTTCTCGATGCGAAAAAGCACTGGCGCGTGATTGCAGTTGCACTGCCCGGTATCGAGCAGGCCAGCCACGCCGGTCATTTCGACAGCGCACTGTTTCATCGTATTGATGAGCTCCAGATTGCCATACCGGCCCTACGCGAGCGACGCGAAGACATTCCCGAACTCGTACGCTATTTCGCCGAACGACTACCGTCACGCGATGGGCTGTCGTATCGCCACTTCACCGTAGCGGTGCAAAATCGTCTGCGCCAGCATGACTGGCCCGGCAATTTGCGCGAACTTTCCAATCTGGTGCAACAACTGCTGCTCGAAGGCGAGGAGGAGGATGTCACACTCGATGAAGTCGAACGTCAACTCACCCAGCATCACCATCTGAACGACGCCACCTTGGCCGCGTTACACTCGCCGCTGTTTGATCTGCCGCTGCGTGAATCGCGCGAAACATTTGAGCGGCTGTACTTGATCGCACGCCTGCGCCAGGTCGGCGGTAGCGTCGGCCAGTTGGCCGAAGCGGTTGAAATGGAACGCACGCATCTGTATCGCAAACTGCGCCAACTTGGTATCGATCCAAAACGGGTTCAGGAGGATTAGCCGCTAATGCGCATCATTATCTTGGGCGCGGGTCAGGTTGGTTCGGGCATGGCGCATTCGCTGTCCAGAGAAGAGAACGATATTTCAGTGGTCGATACCGATCCGGCGCGATTGCAGGAACTGCAGGAAAAGCTCGACATCCGCACCGTCCTCGGCCACGCCTCGCATCCCGAAACGCTGATTCGTGCCGGCATTGAAGACGCCGATCTGCTGATCGCGCTGACCAACTCCGACGAAACCAATATGATCGCCTGTCAGATCGGCTATTCGCTGTTCAACACGCCAACCAAGGTCGCGCGCGTACGCGCCGCTGATTATTTGTCGCATCCGGAATTGTTCCAACGCGAGCACACGCCGATTGATGTGTTGATCAGCCCGGAAAAACTGGTGACCGATCACCTGCAGCGGCTGATCGAATATCCCGGCGCACTGCAGGTGCTCGATTTTGCCGATGGTCGCGTGCAGCTTGTCGCCACTCGCGCTGTGCGCCAGGGCAAGCTGGTCGGCAAGGCGCTCAAGAACCTGCCCGATGAACTGCCCAAAGGCGTCGATGCGCGCGTGGCGGCAATTTTCCGCCGCGATGAAACCATCATCCCCGAAGGCGAAACTATTATCGAGGTTGACGATACGGTCTTCTTCATCGCAACAACCGACGAAATCCGCGAAGTCATGGCGACTTTCGGCCAGACCACCGGCCCAGCTCGGCGCGTGATGTTGTCCGGCGGCGGCAACATCGGCATGGCGCTGGCCAAACGACTGGAGCGCGATCACCACGTCAAACTCATCGAGCGCGACCTCGGTCGGGCCGAGTACATTGCCGAGCATGTCGATACCACCATCGTGCTCGTAGGCGACTGCGCTAATGAGGAACTGCTGCGCGAGGAAGGCATCGATGAAATGGACGTCTACTGCGCGCTGACCAACGACGATGAATCCAACATCCTGTCCTCGATGCTGGCCAAGCGCATGGGTGCGGAAAAAGTCATCACGCTGATCAATCGGCCGGCCTATGTCGATCTGGTCGAGTCCGACCGCATTGATGTTGCGGTCAGTCCGCAGCAGATTACGATCGGCGCGCTGCTAACGATCATCCGCAAAGGCCACATGGTGCGCGTACACTCCTTGCGCAAAGGTGCGGCAGAAGCCATCGAAGTCGTCGCGCATGGCGATCCTGGCCAATCGCGTGTGGTCGGACGCGCAATCGAAGAACTGGACTTACCCGTCAGCACCAACATCGGCGCGATTGTGCGCGGCGATCAGGTCATGATCGCGCACCATGATGTCGTGATCGAAAGCGACGATCATGTCATTCTGTTCCTGGCGGATCGACGTGAGATTGAGCAGGTCGAGCGACTGTTTGCGGTCGAGGCCGTGTTCGTTTGAGCGTATCCACATGAGCTCACGCTTGCGCCATTCCTACGCCCCGGTTCAGCGCGTGGTTGGATTGCTGCTGATGTTCCTGAGCATTGGCTTTATCCCGCCGATGATTTTTGCATCAGCCAATCACGATGGTGCAGCCGGCGCTTTTCTTGCCAGTGCAGTTGCAGTCTCGCTGGTTGGCCTGTTGATGTATTTCCCGGTGCGCCGGAATCAGCGTGAGCTGCGCGTAGCCGATGGCTTTCTGGTTGTCGTCGCGTGCTGGGCCGCCGTGTCGCTGGCTGGCGCCGTACCGTTCGTGCTCGTACTCGACGTATCGCTGGTCGACGCTGTGTTCGAATCCACTTCCGGTATCACGACCACGGGTGCAACCGTGTTTTCGGGTTTGGACAACATGCCGATCTCGATTCGCTGGTACCGTCAGCAGTTGCACTGGATGGGTGGGCTCGGCATCATCGTACTGGCCGTCGCGATTCTGCCGATGCTTAAAGTCGGCGGTATGGAAATCTATCGCGCCGAAGTCACCGGCCCGGTCAAGGAAAATCGCTTAACACCACGCATTGCCGAAACCGCCAAAGCACTATGGCTGATCTACATCGGCCTGACCGTGATTTGCGCGCTGGCACTGTGGGCGGCCGGCATGAGCCTGTTCGATGCCGTCACGCACAGTTTCTCGACCATCGCCACGGCCGGTTTTTCGACCTATGATGCCTCGATCGGCCATTTCGACAGCGCACTGATTGAAGTGCTGTTGATCGGCTTTATGTTCATCGCCGGGATCAACTTCGCGCTGCACTTCCTCGCCCTGCGCCGGGCCAGCGCGCAAAGTTATCTGAACGACCCGGAACTGCGGCTGTTCTGTATCCTGCTGGTCGGCACCTCATTATTAATTACGCTGCTGCTGTGGCAGCAGAACGTATACGATGATGTCTGGCAATCGCTGCGCTTTGCCGCATTTCAGGCCGTGTCCTATATGACCACGACCGGCTTCGGCACGGCCGATGTCTACCTCTGGCCCGGCACCCTGCCGCTGCTCATGATCCTGATTTCGGGCCTGGGCGGCTGCGCCGGCTCGACCACCGGCGGCTTTAAAATCGTGCGCGTCTACCTGGTCTCGAAACAGGGCTTGCGCGAACTGCGCCGACTGATCCATCCGCGTTCGGTCGTGCCGCTCAAACTCGGCGGCCGCACCTTGCGCGACGAAGTTGCCAACGCGGTCTGGGGCTTTGTTTCACTGTATATCGCGAGCATCGTAATCCTGACCTTAATCGTTTCCAGCCTGGAGCAGGACCTGGTCACTTCTGTCTCGGTCGTATTTTCCGCCATAAACAATCTCGGCCCGGCTTTGGGTGAGGCCGGGCCTAACTGGGGCGGGCTCAGCGAAGCGACCAAATGGCTGATGAGCTTCGCCATGCTGCTTGGCCGACTCGAGATCTTTACTGTGTTGGTATTGCTAACGCCAACCTACTGGCGGCACTGATTCATACCGAAGCGAACCGACCCATGAACCCTGAAACCATCGCCCAAGCCAGCGAAAAAATGATCGGAAAAGGTCGCGACGGCTATGAAACGCGACTGGCAGCCGGCCAGGCTCAGCTTAAACTCGGTCAATTAGAGGCAGCTATTGAACATCTGACTCGCGCTACCGGATATAAACCCAACCAGACCGTGGCCTGGCAGGAACTCGGCAAGGCACTAGAAAAAACCGGTGATCTGAAAGGCGCGAAACGCGCCTGGCAAACCGGGTTCGAAACCGCGCAACGAAATGGTGATAAACAAGCCGAGAAGGTGATCAACGTCTGGTTGAAGCGGCTTGATAAATGAATTCAGCAAGTAATGCGATGTTGAATGATAAGACACATACTTCAGATACTAACGATATAAGGCGATTCCCCGGGGACAAATACCCTCTATGGGAGAGGATATATACAGAGTTAGATGCGTCATTAGGACAATATGCATCGTGCTGGGTCGTGCGATTAGGAGCAGCGCAATTCTCAATCGTATGATCAGGCCATATGAAAAGCTCTCCCCACTCCGTTGATCGTACTATTTAAGCATTGTGATGAGAAAAGCGGAAAAGCAGTTCGCATTCAAGTGAATTCCCGGTCGAGTATTCAGTCAGCATTTTTGCAGATTGATTTCTAGTATGGCCTTATTTAGTTTCCCGTAGAAAACCGCTTGTATTGCCACAGATACTGCGCGGGCACTTTGCGAATCCACTGCTCAAGTGCAGCATTCAGATGGCTGGCAGCCTGGGTGGAGTTCAATTGATCGAATGCCTCATCCATTGGCTTGATGCTGATTTTCCAACCCGCTGAATCTGGCAGGCGGGTGCAAGCGACCATCAACACCAGACAGCCAGTACGCTTGGCCAGTTCGTGCACCAGCGTCATGGTTTCGACCGGCTGACCAAAAAACGGTGCAATAACCGAATCACCCGCTTTGGGACGTTGATCGAACATCAGGCCAGCGGCGCCGCCGGTCTTCAGTTGTCGCAAAATCTGGCGCAACGCCGGGCTGCCGGCAGCAACGAAATGTCCGCCAAATCGTGCCCGGCGCTGGATCAACAGCTCATCCACTTTCTTTGAACGCGGTGCTTTGTAGAGAAAAACGATCGGCAATCTGAGTGTCAAATACAGCGCATTGGCTTCCCAGTTGCCGATATGACCACTCACAAATAGCACGCCCCGACCCGAGTTTTGCGCCTGCTCGACCTGTTCCCAACCGTTGAGCTGAACCCGCTGCTCAAGCCATTCGCCGGAGCGATACCACAAGGGGCCGCTTTCAAGCACGGTGGATAGCATTTCAATCAGGTTTCTGCGGCGCAAATCGCGCAGTTCAAGTTTGCTCTTTTCAGGAAAGGCAAGCTGCAGATGATCGAAAATACGCTGCCTGGTGCGCTTGAAAGGCCTACCTGGCCATGAATTAACCAGCTTGCCCAGCACAAGCGCCAATACGCGGGTCAGCGGCAACGGCAGCCAGGCGCTCAAACGCAGCAGGATTCGGGCAAAAAACAGTTTCATCGAAACAGTGGACTCAGGCGTGTATATGGGCAGATCAACGATCAGCCTCAAATGCTACCATCCTGAATGGGCCGGAAGCGCTCAGTGAAACTCGGCATTCAAAGGAAAAACTATGATCGGACTCATTCAGCGCGTACTCGATGCCAGCGTAACGATTGAAAACGAACCCGTCGCATCGATTGATCAGGGACTGCTGGTACTGGTCGGATTTCGTACGGGCGATGAGACCAGATGTATCGATCGTTTTGTACAACGGCTGCTGAATCTGCGCATCTTTGCCGACGACAGCGGTCGCATGAACCTGAGTTTGCGAGACGTATCCGCTGAGTTGCTGCTGGTACCCCAGTTCACGCTGGCAGCAGATCTGCGCTCGGGTAATCGACCCGGCTTCAGTCAGGCAGCGGCGCCCGAACTGGGCCGGGAATTGTTTACTGCGTTAAAGCAACATGCTGCACGGGAATGGCCGAATACGCAATTCGGCATGTTCGGCGCTGATATGCAGGTCAGGCTTTGCAACAACGGCCCGGTGACGCTGTGGTTGGAAGTCGATTAATCGACCGTTTTTTCAACCGGGTCGAGGCCGCAACGCCGACTGCTGCTGAATCACAAAATTGACCGGCTCGGTCGTCGCCAGCACCCGACCGTTCTGCGTTTGCAGTTCTGCCCGCAGCGTATGCGGGCCACGATAGACTTCGGTCAAGGTCGCTGATAAAGACTGCGTTGTGGTTTTGAGTACCCCATCAACAAACAGCGCAATCTGCGCTAACATTCATATATTGGATTTAGTTCAATCTGCAACTTTATTGAAGGAAGCAAACACTTATTTACAATCAGCAGCAAGTCAAGGAAAAAAAATTTTATTTATTGGTACAAAACGTCAGGCTAGTACTCTAATTGCAAAAGAAGCGAAACGTTGTGATTCATTCTATGTAAACCATCGTTGGCTAGGAGGAATGTTAACAAATTGGACAACTTTAAAAGAACGTATTGAATATTTAAAAGATTTAGAACAACAAGAAGATAATAATACATTCAGTTTATTAACAAAAAAAGAAGCGGTACTACGTGGAAAAGAATTAAAAAAACTACGGAGACATTTAGATGGAATTAAAACCATGCAAGACTTACCAGATATTGCTATTATTATTGATCAAAAACGAGAAATGACTGCTATTCGAGAATGTCGAAAATTAGGAATTCCAATTGTTTCTATATTAGATACGAATTGTGATCCTGATTTAATTGATATTCCAATTCCAGGAAACGATGATGCTGTAAGATCAATTAAACTAATTTTGCAATCATTGACAGATAGTATTGTTGCTGGTAGAACAAAAATATAGACTTAATTTATTTATTCTAATTAGCTAATTAGAATA
>JBCCHH010000018.1:0-11044 GCA_039028855.1 Pseudomonadota bacterium
CGACCCATACGCCGTTCGGCATGCCGTGTAGAGCACCAATAGCACAGCCGATATTGAAGACTGCATCTGAGCCAATGAACCGGGCTGGGTTCAGCGCCCCGGTCATCACAATCACCCGATCGTCGAACTGTTCCAGCACCTGGGCGGTTTCAACCATCGTATCGGTGCCATGGGTAATCAGAAAATGCCGCGCATCAGATGCGGCTACGGCTTTGCAGATGAGTTCACGGTCACTGTCGGTGATCTCGAGCGAGTCTTTGCGTAATAGCGGTAGTACCTGCCAGCGGAATGCCACGTTCATTTCGGTCAGTATGCCGCCGATTTCCGGCTCGCCAATCTTGTAATCGGACTTGGCGTCGTAGTAAATCTTGTCGATCGTGCCGCCGGTGGTAATGATTTGCAGAAAGTTCAAGCTCGTGTCCTCGTCGAGGGTCAGCGATAAACAGGCCGCTATTGTAGTGCCAGATGGTACGCGCAGCCGTGCGATTTGCGGATAGCTGAGCCAAGTCGCCTCTACCTATTCTAGTTTAGAGCTTCGCTAGAACAGGGCCTGATCCACGATGTGCCGTTCGATAGGCTCCAGCCGCATGCGCACGGTCGCAAAATGCAGCGCCACGGCTTTGAGCTTGACGGCAGTGGCACCATTGCATCGGCGTTGCGCCTGATCGGCCAATCGGGTCAGGGAAGTCAGCGCGGTTAGGCGATACAGATTCAGGGCCAGTGCTCTTGCGTTGCGGATTTTACACAATTCGTCCAATTCGAACTGATTAACGAGCTGTTGCAGTAGTGGCCGGATCCGTTCGACAATCGCGATCAGTGCTTCATCGCGGATTTCGTCGAGCGCCTGGCGCTGGGTAGCCAGCCAGGATTCAAGCCCGACCCGGTCCATCGCCCGCAGCAGGTCCAGTGCAAGTATGTTGGTAGTGCCTTCCCAGATCGATAGCACTTGCGCATCGCGCAGCAGTTGCGGCAGGCCGGTGTCTTCGATGTAACCGGCACCGCCGAAAGATTCGAGTACTTCCGAGAGTATGGCGATGGCATCACGCGCACTGCCGAGCTTGATGACGGGCGTGAGCAGACGCAGCAGCCTGGCTTGATCCGGCTCGTCGCGTTGCTCGACTTGGCCGAGCAGCGCGATCATGTCGAGCGTCGCTGCACTGGCGGCGGCCCAGTCGGCGTGTAGGTCGGTCAGTGTGCGTCGATGCAGCGGCAGGTCAATGAGCGTGTGTCCGAAGGCTTTTCGCCGATGCGCGTAGTCCGTCGCCAGGGCCAGCCCGCGACGCATAAGCGTGCAGGCGGTGATGGCGTTCCAACTACGGGTGATATTCAGCATTGGTGCGATCTGGGCGACACCGCGCTCCAGTCCGGCCACGGGTTCGGCCGGTGCGCCGTTCAGCCACAGTTCGGCTGTTGGCAGCTTGCGCGTGCCGAGCTTGTCTTTGAGTCGCAGCACTTCAATCTGCTGCAGCCGACCCTGCGTATCGCGCGGTTCAAGATAAAACAGCGCCAGGCCGCGCGAACCGGTCGGCTGACCATCGGGTCGGGCCAGTGTCAGGGCCATTTCCGAGGTGGCGGCCGAGGTAAACCACTTGCGACCATACAGTCGCCACTGGCCGTTTTCATCCTGACGTGCGATCGTTTCGGTCTGGCTTACGTCTGAGCCGCCGATAGTTTCGGTCATCCACTGGCCTGAAGTCCAGAACTTTGCCGGGTCGCGGCTGAGCAGATGCGGCAACGCGCGCTGGGCCAGTGCTTCATTGCCGGCGTTAGTCAGCACGCGTGCGGCACCATCGGTCATGGCCAGCGGGCAGCCGTAAAAATCGGTCGAAGGAATAAACAGCCAGGCACGCGCAAACTGCAGGCTGCGTGCGTGCTCGCCGAGTGTCCGATCATAGCCGGTTGCAATCAAGCCCAGTTCTGCGGCCAATTGCTGTGCGTGTTGCCAGACCGAGGTTAAGCCGATATGGTCAATCCGTTCGCCCCAGGCGTTCCATTGCGTCAGCCTGGGCTCGTTTTCCCGGTCAGCCAACTGCATGCGATACAGCCGGTCGCCGGCTTCGGCACCGAGTGTTTCGAGTGCAGAGATATGCTCTTGCAGCATCTCATCAGGCACTCGGCAGCGCAACCAGCCCTGCAACAGCCAGTCATCGTGAAATTGGTTACCGAGCCTGGGCGCGGTCTGGATGGTCGAAAGCGGCATGAGTGCTTTATTGAATAGTAGGTATCTTCATTGCCGTTCGAGTATAGCCAGCCAGTTGCCGCAAGCGCCAGTTCTGCCGGAACAAACGAGCTCGTTATCGGCCTTTGTCGGCGACGGTTTCCGCGATCGGTGCGCGAGCGCGGCGCAGCCCCGGCATGGACAGAAAATAGATCACGATCAAAATGATTTGCAGCCAGGCGATGATGCGCAGCGCAGGTGTGGTCCAAGCTTCGGCCACGGCAACGCTGAAGTGCAGCAGCAGAATCGTGCCGCCCAGCACCAGTGCACGTGGTTTCAGTTGCCAGATCCACCAGGCCGGAATCAACAGCGGCAGTGTCATGACCACTAGCGGCATGCCACGGCCGAACAATTCCGACGGAAACAGCCAGCCGAACCAGATCAGTTGCAGCGCGATCAGCGCCAGCCAGCACCAGCGGCTGAGTTGAACCGGAAGCATGGTCGAAGCGTTGTTCACAGCCTTGCCGCCACTTTGGCAACGCGCTTGCCGAGTGCGCGCGCAAGCTTGATTTCGTCTTCATCCAGCGGTCGGTTACTGTCCGGCCCGGACCAGTGGCTGGCACCATATGGCGTGCCACCTGATTGGGTGGTTGTGAGCGTTTTCTCGCTGTACGGCAGGCCGACGATGAGCATACCGTGATGCAGCAGCGGGATCATCATCGAAAGCAAGGTTGCTTCCTGCCCGCCATGCAGGCTGGCGGTCGACGTGAACACGCCGGCCGGTTTGCCGATCAGCACGCCCGAAAACCATTCGCTACCGGTTGAATCGAGAAAATATTTAACTGCGGCGGCCATGTTGCCGAAGCGCGTCGGGCTACCGAGTATCAGGCCATCGCACTCGGCCAGGTCATCCCTTTCGACCAGCGCCGGCCCATCCTCGGGCCATTCGGCCTGCTTGGGCTGTAATGCAGAAGTGATCGGCGCCACGCCGCGCAGGCGAGCCGCGTGGCCGGTCGATTCAACGCCGCGACAGATTTCGCGTGCCAGTGCCAGCGTGTTGCCGTGCACGGAGTGCACGAGTACCAGAATTTCGCTCATGGCAGAATCTCCAGGATGCTTTCAGGCGGTCGACCGATGCGCGCCCGATCGTCCACGACCACGATCGGGCGCTGGATGAGTTTAGGATTTTCGATCAGATATTGTGCCAGCCCGGCATCGTCCAGTCCGGATACATCGTCTTCGGAATCGTGAGCGCGCAGCAGCGCTTGCAGCGGCTGATTCAGTTTTTTGGCTATTTCGAGCAAGGTATCTGCATTCTGTGGTGTCTGCAGATACTCGATAATATCGGGCTCAATGCCGTAGTCTTTCAGCAACGCCAGTGTTGCGCGGCTCTTGGAGCAGCGCGGATTGTGGTACACAATGACAGTCATGAACGTTCCTAATGCAAAACACAATTCAAAACCCTTCCAGCTTAGCCGATTCGAATGAAATCTGAACCATCACCAGTGCCACCATCATCGCTGCCGCAGGAACTAACCGCCTGGGATGCGCTGACCGATCTACGCTGGATGAAATCATTTATTCAGCATCTCTGGCAGCATTTCGGCGAGGTGCGCTGCTTCGATTCGGCCGCTGTGTTGAGCTATACGACACTGTTAGCCATCGTACCGCTAATGGCGGTTGTCGTTGGCGTGGTATCTGCATTTCCGGTATTCGACTATGGCGTCAATCAGCTACAGGATTTTGTCTTCGAGAACTTCGTACCGGCCGCGGGTAATGTCGTGCGCGAATACCTCGACCGCTTCGTCGAGAACTCGGCTGGTTTGACCAGCACGGGCACCGGGTTTCTAATCGTTACCGCCATTTTGATGATGGCGACGATCGAGAAAAGTCTGAACCGCATCTGGCGTGTAGAAGAGCCGCGCCGGCTGGCCAGCCGATTACTGATTTATTGGAGCGTACTCACGCTTGGGCCGTTGTTGATTGGCGCCAGCCTGGGGCTGACTTCGTATCTGGTGGTGCTGCCGGATCTGGCGCCGGAGTTTGCGCGTAGCTGGGCCCACTCGCTACTGCTGAGCATGACGCCGTTTCTGATTATGCTGCTCGCGTTTGCGCTGATTTTCATTATCGTTCCGAACCGGCGCGTACAGTGGAATCATGCATTGGTCGGTGCACTGATTTCGGCCATTTTGTTTGAGCTGTCCAAGCACGGCTTCGTGTTCTATATCAGCAACTTTCCGACTTACGAACGCTTATATGGTGCGTTGGCGACCATGCCGATTTTCCTGATCTGGATTTATCTATCCTGGCTTGTGATCCTGCTGGGTGCCAGCGTCACGGCCGCGCTGACCACGTTCAGCTATCAGCGCGCTGACTGGCGTTGGGATCCGCGTCACCATCTGGTGCTGGCCGTGCGTTTACTGGGCCATCTGTGGCAGGCCCAGCGCGCTACGGGTGGTCTTTCGCCGGCTGAGTTGATGGGCCATGAACCGGGCGCGACCGATGCCGATCTGCAAATGCTGTTGACGCCGATGAGCAATGCTGGGCTGGTGCATCTGGATGAACGGGGCGACTGGTTTTTGAGCACCGACTTGGCCGAGGTGACGCTCGGCGATTTGTATCATATTCTGCCGTTTATGCTGCCGATCGACGAAACTGAGCGCTTGCCCGAAGCCGATGCCCTGGATCTTGAACTGCGCAGCATGCTGAATGAAATTGACCAAGTGGCCGGTCCTCTATTGCAGCGATCGCTAAAATCCTACGTTGTGCGCGGCTTGGAAGCGGCATGATCGGTTCGATGTTGAATCGTTTCAGGTCGTAGCACGCGACAAGCAGTGGTGAATCAACCATTTTTAGGAGAACGGATTGAAAAATGTACTGGCCGGCCTGGCGCTGGCGTTGTGTATGACACTGGCATTACCGGCTCAGGCTGAGATCGACTTCGAACTGTCCGACTTGCAGGGTGAACCTCGTTCGCTGAGCGAGTGGCGCGGTCAATGGGTGCTGGTCAACTATTGGGCCACCTGGTGCGCGCCCTGCCGCAAGGAAATTCCGGATTTTTCACAGATGCACGATGCGCGCGACGATATCACCGTGCTCGGTCTGGCCTATGAAGAAACGGAAGTCGAAGCCTTTGAACTGTTTTTACAGGAATATCCGGCCAGCTATCCGATTCTGGTTGTCGATACCTACAATCCGCCTGAAGACCTGGGCGCACCGTTGGCCTTGCCGACCAGTTTCCTGGTTAATCCGGCAGGCGAGCTGGTCGAAACCTGGCTTGGACCGATTACCAGCGTCCAGATCACCGCGCGAGTTGATGAACTGACCGAATGAGCGAGTGTCGGCAATTTCTGGTCGCCGGTCGCGTGCAGGGCGTGTTTTTTCGCGCTTCCACTCAGCGAAGGCCCTGGGTCTTACCGGACATGCGATTAATCGGCCCGATGGTCGGGTTGAAGTGCTGGCCTGTGGCAGACCCGCAGCACTCAATCAACTGTATGAATGGCTGCAGTGCGGACCGCGGATGGCGAAAGTGGGCGATGTCGAGCAAATGATCGTCGAGCGCACGCCGCCTGATTCATTCACGACGGGCTGACATCTTACTCAAACAAGCGCGCCTGACGCACGGGCGCATACGACTGGCGATGAATCGGGCAGGGTCCGAGCGTTTGCAGTGAGGCCAGATGCTCAGCCGTCGGATAGCCCTTGTGCTTGGCCAGGCCATAGCCCTGATACCGTGCATCCAGATCTACCATCAGGCGATCGCGATGGACTTTGGCCAGAATGCTGGCTGCACCGATTGCAGGATCGATGCCGTCGCCGCCGACCAGTGTTTCGGTACAAAGCGAACCGAGGTCGGGTGCGCGATTACCGTCGATACGAACCAGCGCGGGTTCAATACGCAAACCGGTCACGGCGCGCTGCATGGCCAGCATCGTGGCATGCAGAATGTTGAGCCGGTCGATTTCCTCAACGCTGGCTTCGGCAATGCAATAGCTGATCGAGTGCTTCTGGATTCGCGCAAATAGCGTTTCGCGCCTGCTTGCGCTGAGCTTCTTGGAATCGGCCACGCCGGCGATGGGTTGATTTGGATCAAGAATCACGGCTGCGGCCACCACCGGCCCGGCCAGCGGCCCGCGGCCCGCTTCATCAACTCCTGCAATGAAGGTCTGCGTCATCGGGTTCTGCTCAGTGCCAGACCAAAGGTTTCCAGCAAGACTGCGGCTGCGCGCTGTGCGGCGGAACAGGCCAGTTGCTGATGCAGTTGAACGGCTCGCTCGCGAAACACCTCGGCTCGATGGGTTTGTTCAAGCCAACACAAGGCATCGACCGCAAGCGTTTTGGCTTGAGCCTGTTGTTGCAGACGTTCGGGCACCAGGTTGTCATTCGCGAGCACGTTCGGCAGTGCGATCCAACGCGTCTGTACCAGCCGCTGTGCAAGCCAGTAACTGCCCGGCGACAGGCGATAGAACACGCTCATCGGCGTTTTGCATAACAGCGCTTCGAGCGTCACCGTACCGGAGGCCGCTATGGCAACATCGGCTGCGCTCAGACCGGTACGGGTTTGGCCGCAATATAGGGCTATGCCGAGCTCGGCCGGATCGCGGCCGGCAGCTTGTCGAAACAGCTCAAGATGATCTGGTTCGGCCAGCAACAGCATGGTTTGTAGCGAAGCATCGGCTTGCTGCAGTTCACGCGCGGTGTTGATCATCAATCCGGCATGGCGTTTGATTTCTGCACTGCGGCTACCAGGCAGCAATGCAATCAACGGTTGACCGGCCGATAGCGCCAGTTGACGACGGGCACCGGCTTTATCGGGCTCCATTGGCAGCTCATCGGCCAGCGGATGACCGACATAGCGAACGTTCAGTCCGCTGTCGACGAAATGCTGCGCTTCGAATGGAAACAGGGTCATCAGCAGATCAACCGAGCGCGCGATTTTGCTGATGCGATAGCGGCGCCAGGCCCAGACCGAAGGGGCCACGAATTGAGCGGTTGGCATGCCCCGGCGGCGCAGTTGACGCGCCAGGCCGAGATTAAAATCGGGCGCATCAATACCGACAAACAGTGCGCTGTCGGATTCAAGCAATTGCCGACGCAGGCTGCGGCGGAATTGAACCAAATGCGGCAAGTGGCGCAGTACTTCGGTCAGGCCCATTACGCTGAGTTGTTCAATACTGGCCAGTGATTGCACGCCAGCCGTCTGCATGGCTAGACCGGTGACGCCGGTTAATTGGATATCCGGACAGCGCTGGTTCAGCGCTTTGGCCAGTGCCGCGCCCAGTTGGTCGCCCGAGGCTTCGCCAGCCGCCAGTGCGATCGTCATTGTCTCAGCGTAACAAGCCGCGACTACCGGCTTCGATGCTTTCAACCATCAGATTCAGCACCGGCTGTTGTTGGCTGCGCAGCCGAATCTCTTCAAGCGCATCCTGCTGCGAATAACCCTGGCGATACAGAATTTTGTAGGCTTGTTTGATCTCGCGAATCTGCTGCTCCGTGAATCCGCATCGTTTCAAGCCTTCGCTATTCACGCTGCGTGGTCGCGGTGGCTGCCCTGAGACCATGACATAGGCCGGTACGTCCAGATTGACGCCGCCGTACATGCCTAAAAATGCATATGAACCGATGTGGCAGAACTGGTGTGAGCCGGAGAAGCCGGCAAACGTGACGTAATCGCCGACGGTAACGTGACCGGCCAGCGTAGCGCCGTTGGCCAGTACGCAGTTCGAGCCGACCTGACAGTCGTGTGCGATATGGGAATAAGCCATGATCCAGTTGTTGTCGCCCAGTCGCGTGATGCCGCCGCCATCGCGGGTACCGCGATTAATCGTGACGTATTCACGAATCGTGTTGTTGCGACCGATGATCAGCATGGAGGCTTCGCCCTGAAATTTCTTGTCCTGCGGCTCTTCGCCAATCGAGGCGAAGTGAAAAATCTTTGTGTTCTCACCGATTTGCGTATTGCCGGTGATGACGCTGTGCGCGCCAATGCGACAGCCCGTTGCGATTTGCACCTGCGCGCCGATCACTGCATACGGACCGATTTCAACATCGTCAGCCAGCGTTGCGCCGTCGGCAATGACCGCCGTGGGGTGAATCATTCCGGTCGTGCCGCGCACAGCATCTCGCAGCTTGCGACTTTTCGTCCATCGATTCGTGTTTCACATTCGTACAGGCCCATGCCGCGCACGAGCCGTTTTTGCTGCACATGGAAATGCAGCTGATCGCCGGGTACAACCGTTTTGGAGAAACGCGCCTTGTCGATTTTCACCAGATAAAAAAGCTGCTCTTTGCCGCCTGCCTCCTCTCGAGCAAGGTGTGCCAGGCACCCGGCCGCCTGTGCCATGGCTTCGAGAATGAGCACTCCCGGCATGACCGGATGACCCGGGAAATGACCCTGAAAGAATGGCTCGTTGATGGTGACGTTTTTCAGCGCATGAATCGAAGGCGGACCTTCAGCCTGCCATCCGAGTACGCGATCGACCAGCAAAAACGGATAGCGATGCGGCAGCAGGCGAAAAATATGTTCTATATCAACATGACTTGCGTCGGTTGTGGATTCGGTCATTGCAAAATACTCGATAGCGTTAGTAGTTGAGCCGATTCAAAGCTCGGGCGATACAGCGAATTATTTTTTACCACGCATCCAGCGATCAAGTTGAGCTAATCGCACCAGCGTACGTTGCCAGCTTCGCATCGGTCGGGCTGGAATGCCCGAACCGTAGGTGCCCGATTCATGGATGGAGTTCAGTACAGTGCTCATGGCGGTAATCACGACATGATCGGCAATCGTCAAATGCCCAGCGATACCGCTGGCACCGGCAATCATGCAGTAGCGTCCAATACGGGTTGAGCCGGCGATGCCGACGCAGCCGGCAATCGCGCTATGGTCGCCGATCTGCACGTTATGAGCGATTTGTACCTGGTTGTCGAGACGTACGTCGTTGCCCAGTATGGTGTCGTCTAATGCGCCGCGATCAATGGTACTGTTGGCGCCGATCTCACAATCATCGCCAATCACAACCGAACCAAGCTGGGGAATCTTGCGCCAGCGGCCCTGATCCATCGCGAGGCCGAAGCCGTCGGCTCCAATCACTGCGCCCGGATGTACGATCACGCGCTGGCCAAGCTGTACATTTTCGCCCAGATAGACCTTGCCGACGAGCTGACAACCAGCGTCAATCGAAGCGTGTCGCTCAACAATCGAACCGACGCCGATACGCACGCCGGCACCGATGCGCACGCCGGCAGCGATGTGACACAGCGCTTCGATGCGCGCACTGGCATCGATTTCAGCGCTTGGGTCGATGCTGGCGGTAGACGCGATACCCGGTTCAGGCACGAGCGGCGGGTGTAACAAGGCCAGTGCCTGAGCCCAACTGGCATAGGGATCATGGCTAACAATCGCAGCGGTCGGACAGTCGGCGAGCATATCGTTAGACAGGATTACGGCCGCCGCGCGTGTGGCCGCTAAATGCTCACGATAGTTCGGGTTGGCCAGAAAGCTCAGTTGATCAGGACCCGCAGTCTGCAGCGTAGCGGCAGAGCGAATGGGTGCATCCTCACTGGCGGATCGTGTTGGTGCCGGGTGATACTGCGCGTCGAGTCGCTCAGCCAGTGTTTTTGCGCAAGAAAACGTGTGATCAGCGCCGGAGCGGTCGCCTGAAACTGCGCTCATTGACCGGGTCGCTGGCCCTGGAGTTGAAAATCGACTTCGAGAAACTCGAGTACGCGATCGGTGATATCGATGGTCTCGGCGGCGAAGGCAACGGGACTGGACAGCACCAGATCATAGCCATCGCGCCGAGCGACAGCTTGGACTGCGATCTCGATTTCCTCACCGAGTAGTTTGATTTCGGCGTTGCGTCGAAAATTGAGTTCTTCGGCAAGATCTTCACGCCGCCGATCAATCGAACGATTGAGATTACGAATTTCGCGTTCGCGCTCAAGAACCTGTTCGTTACTCAGAGAGGATGCGCCGGCCAGTTCCTGTTCGAGCGCAATCAAACGCTCTTCATCGGCCAGCAAAGCTTCATTACGCGGTCGAAATTCCTGATCGAGCAGTTCGCGGCCAGCCACGACCTGGGGTGCATTATCTAACAGTCGCTTCATGTCGACATAGCCGATGCGTATGTCGGTCTGGGCGATTGCGCCCATCGACATCAATATCAGCAACAATGTCGTCAGCGTACGCATGGATTGACTCGTCTGTTAAGCCCGATGTTATCGCTAAAGTCGCTTCAGTATAGGCTTTTTTGGCTGGAATTCCTATAGTTGCCGGCCGGCGGTCGGTTCGATCAGAATCGACCGCCGAACGAAAACTGAAGCGCCTCGGTCTGATCAAATTCACGCTCACGCAGTGGAATGGCCAGATTGATGATAAGCGGACCAACCGGTGCCTGCCAAGTCAGCGAAATGCCGGTTGATGCACGCAGTAATTCCTGATCAAAGCTGCCTGCGTCCTCAAATACCCCACCGACATCGACAAACCAGGCCAGCCGCGTACCGCTGACATCGGCAAACGGGATCGGGAACGCGACTTCAATGCCGCCGACGGCCTTGAAGTCGCCTCCAACGGCGCGACAGAGCTGGTCTTTGGGGCCGATGGAATTGTCCTCAAAGCCGCGAATATCGGCTACGCCGCCGCCGACGAAATGCTCCCAGAACGGCAGGCCGCCGTCGGTCGTGACGACTTCATCTAGCAGACAATCTTCGCGCCGGCCGGGTGAAAGTTCGAGATCGCCCTCGAACGGTGGGCCAAGATTGTCTTCACCATCGTAGCTGTCGCCATACGACAGATCGCCTCGTATCGAGAACGCCCAGTTGCTGAACAACGGCCAGTATTTACGGCCGCGATAAGAAACTTTGTAGTATTCGCGGCTGCTGCCG
>JBCCHH010000019.1:0-10956 GCA_039028855.1 Pseudomonadota bacterium
AGCGCGAATTCCTGTGGTGGTGACTAAGCTGCGAAATTAAATGGCCTAATCCGGGCGATTTCTTCGCGAAGTCGCCCGTTTTTTTTAGAGAAACGTCGGCTTCAGATCTTTAATTGCGCAAACCAAGCTGGGCTTTATAGACGATTTCATAGCCCAAGCGCAACCATACATCCGAATCACTTTCCCTCAAAAACAAATCCATCCGCCGATAATCTTACGCTTTTGCACTTAGCCCGTGACTTCCCTAATCCAGTGCGATTGCTAGTTTACAACTTAAAACTCGACCGTTTACGGCACTCAATGAGACGTTCGCGCGCTTGGCCGGATCCGTTTGGCGCCAGCCTTGATCCGCTCGGGCAGGTGCGCGGAGGTTCAATCGGGCCCGATTCTCATAGCCCTTGGCAATCTTGAAAATATCGTCGCAGCCGATTTCATCAATCAGTGCGTCCACTGCCGCCTCCTCTGTTTCGGCAGAATGCTACTTGGCCAGTTCCCGTTCGGCGCGCCGTTGTACCGATGCCCAATTGCGTGTGAATCGAACCTGCATATCGGATTCCGTTTCACTGCAGCAATTCATGGCCCTGTCCACGGCCACGAAACGCTCAAAAATATATAGCGGTTCCATTCGATAGGCGACTCGCGATACCACGAAGATCTCAAAGGTGAAGTATTCGACCACAATGAAAATGAACAGTAACGTACCGGGTCTCATAAGTTAGGGAACCTCTGAATAGCTCTGCGCAGAGCGCGTTTCAGCCGGAGAAGCCGCAGATCGTATGGGCGGCGTGAGTGACAGTAGCCGTCGCTACGACCGAGCGGCGCAACGTGCGAGATGTGGCTTCTCCGTCAAAACCCGGATGGGACAGGCTTTTGCGGGATCTCCGCTTCGTTTGTGCTCGCTTATTTGGAATAACCAAACCGCGCTCACCCAAGTCAAAACCGGAGCTTCCCGCAAAAGCGCTGTCGCGCCCGCACAGAGCTATTCAGAGGTTCCCGAGATTCAGCATATCGTTTATTTCCGCACACGCCCTGCCCAGGCAATGATCAGCGCCAGTGCGAATGGAATGAGTCGCTCGATAGCGTCGCCGGGAGCATCGGGCGTGAAGCTGAGTGCGACGGTCAGGGAAAAGCCGATTAACATGGCAGCCAGGCGATGACCGCGCTTTACGCCTCCATAGATCAGCAAGATCAGCAGCAGTGGGCCGAAGGCGTTGCCCAGGCCTTGCCAGGCAAACAGCACGCGATCGAATATCGTCGCCGGGAAGAATAAGGCTAGTACTACGGCAGCAATACCGAGTATGACGATGACGATGCGATCGGCGACCAGCGAATACCGCCCCTCACTGAGATCGTGGCTGACCGCCGAGCCGGCGACCAGCAACTGACTGTCTGCGGTCGACATGATCGCGGCCAGGACACCGCCAGCGATCAGGCCGCCAATCACGGCCGGCAGCAAGTCGCCCGCCAGCACCAGCAGCAATGATTCGCCGTCCGCCAGTTCCGGCATCAGCACCCTGCCCGCCCAGCCGAGTAGCACCATCCCGGTATAGATCAGCGTCGCCCAGCTCAGGGCCACGGCGCGCGCGAGCCGGACCGATTCGGCCTTTTCCAGCGCCATAAAGCGGTTGACCACGTGCGGCTGACCGGGATAGCCGAGGCCTATGCCGAACAAGCCGGCGACGAAGACCATCGCGAGGATCAGATTGGGCTGGTCGGCCCAGCTCAACAACGACGGATCATCCAGCGCCCGCAAACCTTCGAACAGTCCGTCGAAGCCGCCGACGGCGACTAGGGCTGCGAACGGAAGCACAAGGGCGACCAACAGCATCATCAACCCCTGCAGCGCGTCGGTAACACTGGCGGCCCAAAAACCACCCAGAAACACATAGGCAATAACGATCCCTGCGCCGACGATGATCGAAAGCGTGGCTGAGATCGGCAAGGCCGCTCCAATCGCGGTGCCGGCGGCCTGGAACTGTGAGGCAACGTAGAAGGTAAAGCAGAACAGGATGATCAGGGCGCCTATCGCGCGAAGTCTGCGCTTGGTGGTCGGATCGGTGCCCGAGGCCAGGAACTCAACCAGCGTCAACGTGCCGTTGGTATGGCTGGCCGGCTGCAGGCGCGGCGCGATGAAAACCCAGTTGATCACGAAGCCGAACAAAATGGCCGGAACCAACCAGATGGCCGACAGCCCCCAGGCATAGGCCGCGCCGCTCATGCCGAGCAAAGTCCAGGCCGAGGAGGAACTGGCCGAAGCACTCAGTGCGGCAACCCAGGGGCCCATCCTGCGGCCGGCAAGATGGAAATCCGCGGTGTCCTGGGTGCGCCTCTGTGCCCAGACACCGATCACGAGCAACGCGACCAGGTAGGTAAGCATCGTCACGATTAGCATGGCAGGGCTGGATACTCATCAACCATGGCCGATATCCTACACTCATTCACGAGCCAACCCTATGCCTTCCGCTACGTTCTGACAGCATTCGATTACGAGGTTAGGTCTTGATTCTTACATTTGATCTCGATCAATATGCGCAGACCTTGAGTCACTTTCTACAGCTTCCAGTGATCACCCCCAAAAGCAACCGGTTTTTTACTTTTGCACAACTTGGCTGCCTGGGTTGCAAACTGGATATAGCGCAAGCGGGCTTCTGGGGTATCGGCCACAATGCGCTCATACTTCGACAGTGAAGGTTCATGATGGGGCCGCCTCACACTGGCTTTTAGCTTCTGTCGCTCGGACTCAGTCAGTTTGGTCATAGGTTTGTTTTAACTCGGATAGTTGAGCCGATAGGTTGAATATATCCAGATACTCTGTGATCAATTCCTAATCCAGTGGCTTATTTTCGATTGCTGTGGTTTGGACTAAGGCATGGATATCAGCCCAGTCCTGCACTCTTCTTTTGGGGTTATTGGACAAAGCCTGCAATTTCAATCCGATCATATCTTCAACCGTAGCAACCGGCAATGACAGACCGTTTTCGATCGATAGTCGATCCGCACGGCGCAGCATGGCAATTGATAGTTTGCGAAATGAATGTAACAGGTCTACTCGACCCAAATCAGATTGGGTCGAGCGGTAATGAGAGACGTCATCGGAACGAATTGGCTGCAACGTTCACGGGCATGGCCATTGAATTTAGCTAGACGCAGTAGTAGGGGTTGGGTCTAGATAAGCCGACCCAGAATCACGAGCAGCCAGATGAAGCCGGCCAGCAGTATCAGGGACATGATCATGGCCGAAGCGGCATCTTTGGCTTTGCCGGAGAGTTCGTACATTTCCGGGCCAGCAGAGCTTACTATTGGATGGATGCCCGGCGCACCTTGACCCACTTCATTCGACGAATACTGTCCAATAACGATGCAGATATTATGTTGAAACTTTCAATCTGCCTTTCGCTGAGTTCATTGCCTGCGAAATTGAGTGGCAGCAACTACCATGGCTAGCAAGGCCAGAAAAACCAGTGACCAAGTAGAAAGGGTTGGGACGGAAGCGGTTTGTCCTCGGCTGATGATTTCGCCCTGCAGGTTTCCAGAAACCATTTCTCTGAGTTCAAATGCATCGCCTACCGCGTATATTTCAATGCTGTTCCCAGTGGAGATTCGTAGCGGAATATCCAGATCTTCGCCAAGAATCCCAAAGTCCGGATCGGGAATAATGGTAACGAGTCTTTCTGGCGGCATTGATGAATTTCCAAATTGAAATATTTGAACTGAGTCAGTAGTGCCTCCGAGCGCTATTTCTCCAGCAACTTCATCTGAATAAGCGAATGGAGGAATGGTTAACTCATCGCCACCGGCGACGGCGAATTCATAGTTCACCGAACTGCCAGCATATTCCGAAGATATGTCTGGAAGGCTGGTATCCCAATCGAAAAAGCCTGTTAAGGTAGCTCCATCTTCAAAAGCAACATCAACAAATGTATAGCGAATAACATCTGCCTTAGACATTGATGAAAATAACAGAATAACCGTCAGTGCTAGGATTTTTATGTACGTTTTGGTGCTCATTCTAATCGCTTGAAAGTTTTTGCTTATTAGCCACCATATCGGCTAAGACCGACTGCGTCAATGGAAATGATAGGTTTACTTTGCGTTTGCTGATTGCTTGAAGCATCAAAGATATGCGCCGTTTTGCGCTAACCTCCAAGGCGCTCTTTCGACCCTTGACAACCGACGATTGAATGGGATGCACCCTATGCTGTAAGGCGGTCAGGTTTCGTGTCAGACAATGCAGGATCGTAGTAGAAACGTCAGGCAAACCGATCCAGAATCACGAGCAGCCAGATCAAGCCGGCCAGCAACATCAGTGTCATGACCATGGCTGAGCCGGCGTCTTTGGCTTTGCCGGAGAGTTCGTGCATTTCCGGGCCGATGCGGTCGATCGCGGCTTCGATTGCGGAATTGCCAAGCTCGGCCGCCATGGCCGCGATCCAGAACGCAAGCAACAGCCCGAACTGCAGCCAGCTTTCGGCCAGCCAACCGGCGGCGGGCGTGGCTACGATCAGCACGACGGCTTGAAAGCGAAACGCGGCTTCATCGCGCCATACGGCACGATAGCCCTTGAGCGAGTTGCGTGTGGCATAGGCCAGGCGCTCAATCTCATTTTTGGGTGTGTGCGGCTTCAAACCCCGATTCCATACGCTGTCAGCAGCGGTTCCAATCTTGCTTCGCGACCGCGGAAAGCCTGCCAGGAGTGCTGCATAGGTCGACTGCCGCCGACGCTCAAAATTTCTTCTCGCAACTGTCGACCGGCTTCAGCATCCCAAAGGCCTTCTTGTTGAAATACTTCAAACGCATCGCGCGCCAGACGTTCGGCCCAGAGGTAGCTGTAGTAACCGGCTGCATAGCCACCGTCGAACAGATGACTGAAACTCATCAGGTAGCGGTTGAACTCAGGCATCGGTGTGATGGCAACCTGCTCATGTACAGTCTGCATGGTTTCAATCGGATCGACGTTTGCGCTCTGATGCAGGGTTAGGTCGGTTAGGGCGAATTCGATCTGGCGCGTTAATGCCATTGCGCCCAGGAACTGGCGGTCGTCGTTCATGGCCGCGATCCACTCGTGCGGTATCGGCTCGCCCGTGGCGTGATGCCGGGCGAACGATTGCAGAAATTCCGGTTCCCAGACCCAGCCTTCAAACAACTGGCTAGGCAGTTCGACTGCGTCCCACTCGACGCCGGAAATACCGGCCACGGGCGGCCAGTCGACTTTGCTCAACAGATGATGCAGACAGTGGCCAAATTCGTGAAACAGCGTGACGACGTCATCATGCCTGAGCAGGCTCGGCTTGCCGTCGCCTGTGGCGGCGAAGTTGCAGGTCAGGTAGGCAACCGGTGCGCGCGCTTGTCCGTTCAAAGCCAAACGCTGGCGGCAGATATCCATCCAGGCTCCGCCCTGTTTGCGGCTGCGGCTGTACAGATCGATGTACATGCCCGCGGCTTCGGACTTCGAGTCCTGTCCATGAATGCGATAAAAGCGCACGTCGTTATGCCAGGTCGGCACGCTCTTATCGTGCTCGAACCGCAGGCCGAACAGTTTGCTGCTGAGATCGAACAGCGCGCTGAGCGTATTTTCCAGCTCGAAATAATCCTTGAGCTTGTCCTGACTCAAGCCGATCGTATGTTCGCGCATTTTTTCCGACCAGTAGGCAATGTCCCAAGCTTCGAGTGTTTCAGGGCCTGCGCGATTGCGGGCGTATTCATTGAGTTCGGCCAGTTGAGTTTGCGCTAGGGGTTTGGCGCGCGCGGCCAGATCGCTGAGAAATTCGACCACGACATTGGCATGTTCGGCCATGCGCTTGACCAGCTTGACTTCAGCTGCGTTGGCGTAGCCAAGCAGCTCAGCCTGTTCGTGTCGGAGCTTCAGCATTTTCTGAATCAACGGGCCGTTATCAAACTGTTGAGCATTGGGGCCGAGTTCGGATGCGCGCGTGGCGTGAGCCTGATAGAAGCGCTGGCGCAAATCACGATCATCGGCGTAGGTGTTGATCGCATGAAAACACGGATAGGACAGATCGGCGCGCAGGCCGTTGACGTTGGCAGCTCGGGCATTGCCATATAGGATGTCGAGCGCGGACTCAGGCAGACCGGCCAGCGTTTCAGCGTGGTCAAAAATTTCCGCATAGGCTTCGGTCGCATCCAGCACCCGATTGCCGAATTGATTGCTCAAACTCGAAAGTTCGAGACTGATTTCGGCAAAGCGCGTGCGCTGACTTTTCGGTAAATCAATGCCGGACAGGCGAAAGTCGTCGAGTTCATTTTGTACCATGCGCTGGAAGGCCGCTGATCGACCAGAGAAATCCTCCGCATCGGCTGCGGCCTGCCACAGTTTGAACAGATCCAGATTCTGACCGCGCGCGGTATAAAACGCGGTGATCTTTTGCAAGCAGGCCGAGTAAGCTGCACGCCACGCTGGCGTGTTCTGCACCGCATGCAGGTGACCGATGCTCGACCAGGTCTGAGCCAGTTGATCGTCAATCAACACTTCGCGCTGGATCCAGTCCAGCGGCGATGCGGTGTGTAGATCGGCTTCGGCCAGTTCGTCGAGCAAAGCCTGATACTCGGCCAGTCGCCGCTCGACGGCGGGCAGCGCATGCTCTGCCGCGATGTTGCTAAACATCGGCAATCCCTCGGCCAGCAGCGGGTTTGGATTCTGCCGGCTGATTTCAGAAGACACCACGCTCATGGCCGGTACTCTTCGAGCAGGAAGCGGTCGATCGCATCCATCGCACGCGCGAGTCGATCCGGCTCGGGTAGCAGCGTGATGCGAAAATGATCCGTGCGCTCGATGTTGAAACTCGAACCGGGCACGATCAGGATGTGTTCCTGTTCGAGCAGTTGCTTGGCGAAGCGATGGTCGTCGAACTTCGCTTCGGCGTCGTCATCGGCCGCATTCAGCGTAATCGACGGGAAGGCGTACATAGCGCCCATCGGGGCGACCAGATCGAGACAATCCGAGCGCTTGACCGCGTCGATCACGGCCTGGCGCGCTTCAAACAATCGCCCGCCGGGCTGGACCAGCACATCAATCGACTGATAACCGCCGAGCGCCGTCTGCACCGCCCACTGGGCGGGCACATTGGACGACAGGCGCAAAGCAGCCAGTTTTTCGACTGCCAGACGATACTCCTTGCCACGTTCGAGTGCGCCGGTAAACACCATCCAGCCGACCCGCCAGCCGCAGGCACGATAGACCTTGGACAAACCGCCGAAGCTGATGCAGACGCAATCGGCTTCGAGCGTAGCCATCGGCACAAATTCAGCGCCGTCAAACACAATGCGATCGTAAATCTCATCGCTGAACAGCACCAGATTGTACTTTTCGGCCAGCCCAGCCAGGCGCTCAAGCAACACTTTCGGATAGACTGCACCGGTCGGGTTGTTCGGGTTGATCACGACCAGCGCGCGTGTTCGATCGGTAATCTGCGCTTCGATCGCGTCCGGGTCGGGCATGAATGCATTCTCGGCCCGGCATTGATAATGCACGGCCTTGCCGCCGTTGAGCGTTACGGCCGCAGTCCACAACGGATAATCGGGTGCGGGCACCAATACCTCATCGTCGGGCTCAAGCAATGCGCGCAAAGACAGATCGACCAGCTCAGACACGCCATTGCCGATCATCACCTGGTTGAAACGGGTATCGCTCAGGCCACGCTCCTGGAACTGAATCGCGACCGCCTCGCGCGCCGGAAAAATCCCGGTCTGCGGGCCATAGGCATCGCTCGCTTTAAGGTTGCGCACGATCGCCTCACGCATGGTCTGTGGTGCGTGCAGGCCGAATGCGCCGGGGTTGCCGACGTTCAGGTGCAGAACTTCCATGCCCTGACGTTCCAGTTCATGAGCGCGGCGTGCGAGCGGGCCGCGAATTTCGTAACGCACTTCATGCACGCGGCTGGCTATGGCTATGGATTTACGAGAGTTCACTTATCTGTACTTCGGCCCTAAACGATCTATCATACCGACAGTTTGGGCTTGATTCGCTGATGCAACGGCCCAATTTTCGTCATCAAATATCCATCCAATTCAGGCGGTCCACCATGCAGCTCGATGCCCAAACCCAGCAACGAATCGAACAACTCGTCAACGACAATCGCGTGATGCTATTCATGAAAGGTACGCCAAAGATGCCGCAATGCGGTTTTTCCGCACAAACGGCGGGCGCACTCGATAGCCTGATCGGCGATGATTACGTCACGTTCAATGTGCTCGAAGACCCGGAGATTCGCGAAGGCATCAAGGTCTACGGCAACTGGCCAACGATTCCGCAGCTCTATGTTGAAGGTGAACTGGTCGGCGGCTGCGACATTGTCATGGAAATGTTCAACGCCGGCGAACTACATGATCTGTTCGGCCTCGAGGCGCCCGATCGCACGCCGCCCGAAATCGAAATCACGCCCGAAGCCGCCGAAAAAATCACCGGTTTCATGGCCGATTATCCCGATCAGTATCTGCACTTCAAGATCGGCGCCGACTGGGATGCGCAGTTCAACCTCGGCCCGAAAACCGGTACCGAGATTGAATCCAAAGTGGGTGATCTGACCGTACTGATGGATCTGAATTCGGCTCAGCGCGCCAAAGGCGCGCGCATCGACTGGGTCAAAACCATGCAGGGCGAAGGCCTGAAGCTCGACCTGCCCGGCGCGCCGCCAGCAGTGCGCGAGATGGAGCCGGATACCTTGAGCCAACGCATGAATCAGGGCGAGCGCCTGCTGCTGATCGACACCCGCTCCGAGGCCGATCGTAAGCATCTGCCGTTAGCGCATGCGCGCGCCTTGGATGCCGACCTCATGGCTGAACTTAAGGAGATCGATCCGAATACGCCGCTCGTATTCGTCTGCAACATCGGTCAGTCGAGTCGCGCCGTGGCTGAGCATTACCGCAAGCAGGGCTTTACCGAGGTCTATAATCTGACCGGTGGCGTAGCGGCGATTAGCGGATCCGCATAACAAGCCGTTTTCATCTGAACGCTAGGATTCGGATTCGACCGGGACCGGCTTCGCGCTAATCACAAGCTGATCATCGACCGAACCGATCAGGCTTCCATTCGGCTGGATATGCAGCTCAAGTCCTGTACTGAGGATTTGGTTGAAGCGATCTTCGATTTGCATGCGCTGAGGCTCGCAGGCCATTTTGCTCGACGCGAGTTGCGAAAACGACAGCGTGGTTCCATCCAACTGCCATTGTGCGGTGTAATGGTTGCAACCCGAGCGGCCGTGCACGGGGCCATCAACGTCGAACATCATGGTGATGTCGACATCATCAAGCGCGTCACTGTCCATATACGTGATTTGCCAGCTGCTGTCGGTCAGCACGGACGAGTCCATGGCCGTTGCTTCGCGGCGAGCTTGGTCTTCAATCCACTGCTTCATTTTGCGCTCCAGCTCGTTGAGCGGAATTGAGCCATCCGACAGGATGTGATCGTGAAAGCTGCGAATATCAAAATCGGCACCGAGGGTTTCTTCGGCCTGTTTGCGTAGATCGCGAATCAACAGCTCACCGGGTTTGTAGGCCAGCGCCTGACCGGGCCAGGAGATGTAGCGCGCGATTTCGGTGCGTACGTTGTGCGGCGCAAGCGCCGAATTCTCAAGCAGGCAGGCCTCGGCCTGTTCGCGCGTCCAGCCGAAATAATGAATGCCGGTATCGACCACGAGGCGACAGGCGCGCCACATTTCATAGGTCAAACGGCCAAAGTGCTCGTAGGGAGTAGTGTAGATTCCCATATCCAGGCCAAGATATTCCGAATACAGGCCCCAACCCTCGCCAAAGGCCGTCAAATACAGATCGCGCCGGAACCGCGGGATATCTTCCATCTCAGCGGCCAGCGCAAACTGATGATGATGGCCGGGCACACCCTCGTGCAGCGTCAGCGCTGGCAATACATACAGTGGCCGGTTGTTGAGCGCATACATATTAACCATATACCCGCCGGCAATGCCATTTTCGAGATCGCCGGGCCAGTAACGGCCGGTGGTGTAGTTCGGTGCGAGCTCGGCCGGTACCGAGCGTACGCCGTAGGGCAGACGAGGCAGTAGGCGAAACAGCCGCGGCATCGCGTCATCGGCACGCTTGGCGATCCAGGACGCGTACATGAGCAATTCTTTTTGGGTTTGCGCGTAAAACTTCGGATCGGTGCGCAGGTACTCGATGAATTCGGCAAAGCTGCCTTCGAAACCGGTTTCGGCAATGACTGCATCCATCTCGGCACGGATGCGTTTGACTTCATCCAGGCCGCGTTGATGGATCGCCTCGGGCGTGGTATCGAGCGTGGTGTGATAGCGCACCAGCGCGCGATACAGTTCGCGCCCCTGTGGCACCTCGGAAATGCCGATCGATTTGCGTGGCTCGGCCAGATAGGTTTCGCGCATGAATGTGAGCAGCCCGGCATAGGCCGGCTCAACGTGCTGCTTGATCAGCGCCTGTGCGCGCTGACGTACATCGTCCCCGTGGTCTTGTTCGAGCACACTCGGCAATGCCTGCAGCGGATTCAGCAACGGACTGCGTTCGGTCGGCGTCGACACGATGGTTTCAAGCTGTGACACCACAGCCTGAACCACATATTCGGGCTGTACGGCAGCGGTTGCAACGCCACGCTGAAGCCAGCTTTGATGCTGCTCCAGCCAGGTTGGAATGCGCTCAATGCGCGTCAACCAGGCCTCGGCCTCGAGCAGGCTGCCGATGCGCGTGGTGCGCGCGACCTGAAACGGCGAGGAAAAAAAGCCCGAATCGTTCGTGAACGGCATACGCTCACGTTCAAACGCCGCCAGTTCGACCCGCGAGCCCAGCACATAGTCGAGCACGATGTAGTTGATGCGGTCGGCACCGCTCAAGTCCGTCGAATCAATCGCCCGAAGACGGTCGTAAAACTCCCGATGCGAGCTGCGCTGAAGACGAATGGAAGCTATCGAAGCGTCAGGCCAGCGCGCCAACGCATCCAGATCACCGTCGCGCCCGGCCCTG
>JBCCHH010000020.1:0-10950 GCA_039028855.1 Pseudomonadota bacterium
CTGTTCTTTCTGACGCCAGGCGATTTCATCCGGCAACAGATCTTCAAACGCGCGGCGCAGCAGGTATTTTTCCATGCGCTCGGGCGTGATCATTTTCAGCGCCGGGTCGATGCGCATCGCGATATCAAGCACTTTGTTATCGAGAAACGGTACGCGCGCTTCAACGCCCCAGGCGGCGGTGGATTTGTTGGCGCGTAAACAATCGAACTGATGCAGCGCGTTGATCTTGCGCACGAGCTCTTCGTGGAATTCGTCGGCATTCGGCGCTTTGTGGAAATACAGATAGCCGCCGAACAGTTCATCGGCACCCTCGCCCGACAGTACCATCTTGATGCCCATCGCCTTGATCCGCCGCGCCATCAGAAACATCGGCGTCGACGCGCGGATGGTCGTGACATCGTAGGTTTCCAGATGACGAATCACATCCGGCAGCGCGTCCAGGCCCTGCTCGATCGTGTAGGTGATGGCGTGATGGACTGAGCCGATCTGCTCGGCCACGCGCGCGGCGGCGTTCAGGTCGGGGCTGTCTTCCAGCCCGACGGAAAAGGTGTGCAGGCGCGGAAACCAGGCCGGCTCGGATTCGTCCGATTCGACCCGGCGCGCGGCATGGCGGGCGGCCAGCGCGGCAATGATGGAGGAATCCAGCCCGCCGGACAATAACGCGCCGTACGGCACGTCGCACATCAACTGGCGCGTGACTGCGGCTTCGAGTGCGGTAGCCAGCGCGGCGACGGCTTCGTCTTCATCGGCAATGACCGATGGATTGGATGTGCTTGACGGCGGCGCATGACGCCAGTCCGGGTTGTAGTAGCGGATCATTTCATCGCTGGCCGAATCGTAGACGTGGCCGGGCGGGAAGATCTCGAACTCGTCGCAGAAATCGTGCAACGCTTTCATTTCGGATGCGACCACGCGGCGACCTGCGGCATCGCGGCCCCAGTACAGCGGCATCACGCCGATCGGATCGCGCGCGATGAGGTACCGGTCGGCGTCCTGATCCCACAGCACAAAGGCGAAGATGCCGTTGAGGGTGGAACACAGTTCGGTCGGTGACAGTTTGGGATACAGCGCGAGGATGATTTCGCAATCGGATGCGGTTTTGAACGGGTAGTCGGGCGCGTGCTCGGCCCTTACTATTTGATGATTGTAGATTTCGCCGTTGACGGCCAGCACCTGCTGACCCGATTCAGAATACAACGGCTGCGCACCGCTGACCGGGTCGACAATGGCCAGTCGTTCATGCGCCAGGATCGCGCGTTCGTCGGCATGCACGCCGCTCCAATCCGGCCCGCGATGGCGCAGGCGACGCGAACGCGCGAGCACCCGACTGCGGATTTCTTTGCGCTGTTCCGCGCTGGTGGCGGTGTCGATTTCAAGCAAGCCGAAGATGGAGCACATCAGGTCATCATCCGAGGGTTGAATAGCCCATGATTATGTCGGAAAACGCCGATTTTGGGGCTGATTTGAGCGCTTTACTGCATTGATCCGGACTTTGTTGACTGTCTCAGCGTGAGATGGAAGTATCTTGTTCGCCTGCAAGCAGGCGAATGAATCACAGAATCCAGCACGGTAGATTCAGGCTGGCTCGTTTGATCGCCTGCTGATGTTCGCGGTAATCCGCTTGCATGTGTTCCACGCACTGCCAGAACGCGGCGGAATGATTCGGATGTTCGATATGCGCCAGTTCATGCACCAGCACGTAGCGCGCGCTGGCCGGTGGCAGCAACAGCAGCCGGATGTTCAAGGAGATACGGCCGACGTTCGCCGCAACTCTGCGACAACTGCCCCAGCGGGTTTTCTGATTGCGCCAGCTCACATGACTCACGCTCAAGCCGTATTGATCAGCCAGCGCGTGCAGTTGCGGCTCCAGACGGTTTTTTGCGATCGACTTCAGCGCATGAATCAGACCGGCCTTGACGGCATCGGGCGTTTTCGGTCCGGCAATAAGCAATGCATCTTTGTCGTCCCAGCGTAGGCTCGTTCGAATACCCTGCTCGTCGTAACGGACATTCAGGCTGGAGCCGATCGCGGGCAGTTCGATCCGGCCTGGAAACGGATCGTCCAGTTCGGCCGGTCGCAGTTTTTGCTGCTGCGACACCCGGGTTTGGGCCGCTTCAATCCAGTCGGCCCGCTCGTGCAGGAAGCGCTCGATCCATCGCCGGCTCAAACGCGGTGGTGCGACCACCTCCAGCGATTGATCGGGATGCACTTTCAGCGTGACTCGACGCGCGTTCGGGTGTCGGCGAATACGATAGGCTTGCGTCATACTGATAAGTGTAATCGCAAGCCCTGCAGTTTTATGACCGAAACCAAGCGCTCATCCGAGACACATTATCAAGCGCCCGTCGCTGTCGAAAACAGGCACCCGGCCTGGGTGCTGATGCTGGTTTCGCTGGCGCTGATCGCATTCGCGGCCAATTCGATTCTGGCCCGGCTGGCACTGACCGAAACGGCGATCGACCCGATCAGCTTCACGGCCGTACGTCTGGCCAGCGGCGCGCTGATGCTGGTTCTGATTGTCTACTTTCGTCGTGATCGGCGCAAAGCTCCAATAACTTCTCAATCAACGGTTCAGACGCGCTTAATATCCGCGGCCGCGCTGCTGGCCTATGCGCTGTTGTTTTCGCTGGCCTATGTCTCGATCACAGCCGCCACCGGCGCGCTGCTGCTGTTCGGCGCGGTCCAATTGAGCATGCTGGGCTGGACCGTGCTTCGCGGCGAACGGCTGGAAGCGCTGGCCTGGTGCGGCGTCGGGCTGGCGCTGGCCGGGCTGATCTGGCTGCTGCTGCCCGGTCTGGAACGACCGCCGCTATGGCCGGCGCTGATGATGGTTGGCGCGGGCATGGCCTGGGCCGTCTATACCCTGCAGGGACGGGGTCAGGATGATCCGACAACAATCACCGCCAGCAACTTTGTGCTCGCCGCCGTCCCAATCAGCCTGTATGCCCTGATCCGCTATTCCGAGATGAGCCTGGATACGTACGGCCTGGTGCTGGCCGTACTGTCGGGCGCGCTGGCCTCGGGCCTGGGCTATGTGATCTGGTATGCCGCCCTGCCGCGCATCCGGACCCGCACGGCCGCGGTCGCCCAACTGCAGGTGCCGGTCATTACGGCACTGGCCGGTGTCGTGCTGCTGTCTGAACCGCTGTCCTTGCGTCTGGTGCTGGCCGGCAGCATCATATTGGGCGGCATCATTCTGGTGATTGCGCCGTGGCGCAAGCGCCGCTGACCTCCAACATCGCCACAAGGATAAGATTAAGGACAAGATCATGAAACTCTACGGCAACGATTTCTCGCCCTATGTCCGCCACTGCCGAATCGCGCTGGCGGAATGCGAAATCCCCTACGAATTCATCAAGGTCGATCACGCGCAAAGCGCCCGGCAGTCACCGACCGCGCGCATGCCGTTTCTCGAAGACGGTGAACTCAGATTGAACGACTCGGCCAGCATTCTGCGCCACATCCGTAATCAGGTCGGCCAGCCATTCATGCCCGATATTGAAGACTATGAACTGTTCCTGCTAACCAACACCGGCATGGACACTTCAATCAATCTTTTCCTGCTGGAAAAGGACGGGCTCGGACCCGAGAACGTACCCTACCTGGCGCGCCAGGCCGCGCGCGTCGAAAGCGTGTTGACCGAACTCGATACTCGCTGCGGCATGCTGCAGGATCCGATCCAGCCACCGTTTACCGACGGCTTGTTGCGCGTGGGCTGCTACCTGCGCTGGGCGCTGTTCCGCGAACGGTTGAGCATTGATGCGCATGCCCACTTGCAGCGATTGTTGCAGGTCATGGAAGAGTGGCCGCTGTTGGCCGAGACCGATCCGCGACGCGTGGCCTGATCGCGCGTTGACGCGGCGCCGGATGGGCTATGCTTGCGTCATTGCGCTTTAAGTCATCGCATCATGTACGAGCACGATCATCATTCGCATGACCACGCCAGCGGCCCGGCGTTACGCGCCGCACTGCTGCTGACACTGACGTTCGCCGCGATTGAATTTATTGTCGGCTGGTGGGGCGGATCGCTGGCGCTGATGGCCGACGCCGGCCATATGCTGACCGATTCGACCGCGCTCGGGCTGGCCGCGCTGGCGGCCTGGTTCGCCACTCGACCGGCCGATGCCGAGCATAGCTGGGGCCACGGCCGGGCCGAGATTATTGCCGCGATCATCAACGGCATGGCGATGCTGGCGCTGATCGGCATTATTGTGATTAACGCGATCGAGCGCTTCAGCAACCCGGTCGAAGTGCGCGGCACGGCCGTGCTGCTGGTCGCCGTGATCGGTCTGGTCGTGAATCTGCTGGTGCTGCGCGTGCTGCATCACGGACACAACAACATCAACGTGCGCGCCGCGATGCTGCATGTGATCGGCGATGTACTGGGCTCGGTGGCGGCGATTACATCCGGCGTCGTGATCGTATTGACCGGCTGGACGCCGATCGATCCGATCCTGTCATTGGTCATTTGCGCGCTGATTCTGGTCGCTGCATTGGGCTTGCTGAAAAGCGCCTTCAGCGTGGTCATGGAAGGCGTGCCGAGCCGGCTGGATCTGGAACAGGTGCGCAGCGCGATGACCGAAGTCGATGGCGTCTGCGACATTCACGATCTGCATATCTGGCAGATCAGCAGCGAGCGTGTTGCGCTGTCGGCGCACGTGGTAATTCAGCAAATGGATGAATGGCCCGATATTCTGGCAAGCATCAATCGGATGCTGCTGGAGCAATTCCAGATCGACCACCCCACGCTGCAGGCCGAGCCGGTCGACGGCAAAGACTGTCTTCAAGACCACCAGTGCGTAGGCTGAGATGAAGCTGCTGGCCGTTGGCGATATGCATCTGGGCCGCGTGCCGGCCGCGCTGCCGGAAGGCTTGCATGAACAGGCGCGCGCGCTGGGGCCGGAAACGGCCTGGCGGCGTTGTGTCGATCATGCGATTCAAGCCGATGTCGAGGCCGTGCTGCTGGCCGGTGATGTGGTCGATCGATCGCGAGATTTCTTCGCCGGTTACAGTGCGCTGAAAGCTGGCGTCGAACAACTGCTCGCGGAAGGCATTCAGGTGATTGCGGTGGCCGGTAATCACGATACGGGAGTGTTGCCCAGGCTGGCGGATGCGGTGCCAGGACTGCGGCTGTTGGGGCGTGGTGGCCAGTGGCAGACGCATGCACTGTCCGGGGCCTCGATTCTGGGCTGGTCGTTTCCTTCCGAGCATGTTTCGCACTCGCCGCTGGAAAGCCTGCCGAACCTGCCGACCCACCCGATCATGATCGGCCTGCTGCACTGCGATCGCGACCAAACCGGCAGCCGCTATGCGCCGGTCAGCAGCGCGAAATTAGCCGCCGCGCCGGTCGCGGCCTGGCTGCTCGGGCATGTGCACAAACCCGATTTCTCGTCGGGCCGGTCGGACAATGGCCGACCCATCGGTTATCTCGGTTCGGTCAGTGCGCTGCGGGCATCCGAAACCGGCGTACACGGGCCGTGGCTGCTGGAAGTCGACAACGGCCGTATCCAGACGCAACAGATCGGTCTGGCGCCGCTGGCCTTTGATGGGGTCGAGCTGGATGTTTCCGAACTCGAACAGGCCCAGGATCTGATGAATGATTTACTGGATGCGGCCAAAAAACGCGTTGAGCAGCGCCTGCAGAATCAATCGCTGCCGGACGCACTCGGCTTGCGCATCCGACTGATCGGCGAAACGCGTCTGGGCCTCGAGTTGCAGTCCGTAATCGACGAACAGCTCAAGCAGCAACCGATCTGGCAGGAAGCCGGTTGTCAGCTTTTTTTCGATCAGATTCGACTCGATACGCAACCCGCGATCGACCTGGCGGAGCAGGCCCGCCAGACCGATGCGGTTGGTGTGCTTGCGCGTCATCTGCTGATTCTCGAAGGCCCCGACAGCGATGAGCGCAAAGCACTGATCCGGCAGGGACAACAGCGGCTGGCCGCGCTGAACCAGTTCAGGGAATTCAAAAATCTTGAATCTGAAATCGATGCCGAGCGGACCGCCGAATGGCTCAAACGCGCCGGTCGCACGGCACTGACGCGCATGCTGGCCGAACGGCTATGAAGCTGCAGCAGCTGACGATCGAGCGCCTGCCCGGCATCGAACGCACGCTTGAGGTGCGTCTGCCCGAAAACCGGGTAGCCGTGATTATCGGCGCCAACGCCTCGGGCAAATCCAGCCTGATTCGTGCGCTGAAGACACTGCTGGAACGGAAGCCGAAAACCGCCGCGATCAGCATTCAGGCCGAATTCAACGACGACGGCCAACGGATCGAGGGCAGCGCGCTCGGCGCCGCGCGCAACTGGCGCGTGGACGGCCGCGAAGCCGATCGCCCGGACTGGCCCGACGCCGAACAACTTGATGCCTACCTGATTCGCGCCGATGATCTGGTCGACCCCGGTCAGACCGAAGAACAGATTTCGACCGCGCTGAAACAGGTACTCAGCGGCGGTATCGATCTGGACGGGTTACTAGCAAACACGCCGTTCAAAACGCCGGCACGACCGGCCGGGCTGAAAAGCAGGCTCGAAGCGCTGGATCGGCAGATTCGTGCACTGGAAGACCGATACGCCGAACTGACGACCGATTTCGACGGGCTGACAACGCTGCGAGCGCAACATCAACAGGCGGCCGAGGCCGAACGTCGCTTGAGTCTGCTGCAGCGCGCGCTGGAATGGCTGGACATACGCCGGAAAATCGAGGTCACTCAGGCGGCATTGGGCCGGATGCCCGAAGGCATGCAACGCCTTCGCGGCCATGAAGCCGAAGACCTGCAGGCGCTCGACCAGGAACGGGCGGACAAGCAGCAATCACTGGACATCCATCAAAGCCAGCTGCAACAGACGCAGGCCGAACTCGATCGACTGCAGATCGACGATATCGAGCAGACCCGGGCCTGGCGCGACGACCTGGCCGCGATTCACAAACATCTGCAGGACGCCGAAACCCGGCTGAACAATCTGAAAGAACAGCGTGCGGATACACAAAAACGCCTTGAACATGCAGCCGGCCGAGCCGGCGGTCTCGAATCGCAATCCGTTCGCGCACTGTCACCGGACATCCTCACGCATCTCGAGACAGCTATTGTTCAGCGCCAAACCGCGCAGATACAGGCCGACGATCTGCGCGCGCAAATCGACTGGCGCAGTCGTGATGAAATCGAGCCGGACGCCATGCACCGGACGAGCGAAGGCGTCGATTTCCTGCGTAACTGGCTGGCGCTGCCACCAACCACAACGCCGGCCTGGCTGCTCTGGTCGCTGCTGCTGGTCGCATGTATCGCCGGCGGCGGATGGCTGTGGTCCACGCAGCAGATTTGGGCAGCCGCAGTGTGCGCAACGGCGGCTTTACTGCCGCTCAGTCACTTGCTGGGTCTCGGCCTGCGTGCATTGCGCAGCCGCAAGCTGAAAAGCCGCTATCAGGCGCTGGAACTGGAATCCCCCGAGCGCTGGCGCAAGCTCGAAGCGCAACAGTGCCTGAAACAGCTTGAGCGCAAGCAGGCCGAGATCGCACGTCAGCAGGCCGATCTTGAAAGCGCCGAGCGTCTGAGCATTCAGTTCGAGCAGGTGGAACAGGAAGTCCGGCAATACCAGCAGCAAATCGATCGAATCGCCGCTGACTTTGATCTTAAGACTGAAACGCTGACCGATGCCAGTGCTGCACTGCGACTGCGCGCATTGCTGGATTGGCAGCAAGCCGATTCAACGCTGCATGGGCTGGATGCGCGCATCAAAACCGTGCAGGCCACGATCAACGGACTGCTCGGCACGGCCGGGAACTGTCTGAAGAAGATTCAAGCCTCGGACGCAGAATCCATCGACGTCAACCGGCTCGACGGATATCTCCAGCGCATTGATCGCACGCTCGCGAACGCGCGCGAACTGCGCGAACGCAAACATGCAATCGAACGGTCGATCGAGCAGATCGGCGCCGATCTTCAAACGCTGAATCGTCGTCATCAACGCCTGTTCGAGGATGCGGGTTTGGCGCTGGACGCAACGGATGAGTTGCACCGGCGACTGGAATTTTTGCAGGCGTTCAAACAACAATCCGAACAACTTCAGGCACTCGAATTCAGCGCACAGGAGCATCAAACCGCACTGCGGTCGGAACCCAATCTGATCGAGTTAACGATGAATCAGGATGAGCAGGCGCTGACGGCCCTGCAACTGGATCTGCAACAGCAGGCCGAGCAGCGCGATCCGATCAAAGAACGCATCTCGAATATAGAAAACCGCTACAGCGACGCAATGCAACGACGCGAACTCGAACCATTGATCGGAGAACGCGAATCGGTACGCCGCCAGTTGAACGATGCGCTGGATCAGCAGCGCATGGCCGCCGCGGGCCGGTTTCTGCTGCAGCGGATCCAACAAGAACAGCATCAGCAGCATCAACCGGCCCTGCTCAAACGCGCAATGCACTGGTTTGCCCGGTTTACGCACAGCCGCTATGCGTTGAAGTTTGATGGTCAACACTTCAGCGCAATGGATCATCAGCTTGGCCAACAGCGGAGCATTGCCGAGCTTTCAACCGCGACGCGTGTGCAGCTGAAACTGGCGCTGCGTCTGGCCTGGATCGACCAGTTGGGCGCGCATCGGCCGGCGCTGCCGATTATCCTGGATGAAGTACTGGCGACCTCCGACCCCGAACGCTATCGGGCCGTGGTCGAAGCCGCGCAGGAATTAATCCGGGAAGGACGGCAAGTCGTGTATCTGTCGGCTCAGCCAATGGATGCCGGGGCCTGGCAACAGTTTGCCGGCGAGCCTGAGCCTGCAATTCTTGAACTTCATTCTTTCGACAATCTTCCGGAGATAGATTTTGCGTTGCCTGAAACCAGACCGATACCGGATGCCTCACTCGAGCCGGAACAATGGGCCAGGCAGGCCAATGTAGGACCCATTGATCCATGGCAAGCAGTTGAGTCCATTGATCTGTTTCATTTGCTGCGCGATCGGTTGACGCAGTTGATCGATTTGCGCCAGCGCGGCATTGCCTCGCTTGGCCAGTTGGAACAGGCAATGGCGCTCGAACCGATTGAAGTCGATCTATCTCTACAGCCACGCATCACGGCGACGAAAGCCTGGCTGCAGCGCTGGCGCCTGGGTCAGGTCCGTCCGCTGGACGGCATTACACTGGCCGAATCCGGTCTGGTTTCCGACACGTATCTCGAAGGAGTCACGGCAATCTGTGCACACGTCGACGGCAATGCGCGCGCGCTGATCGATACGCTGAACGATGCAAAAAGCCCGCTTAAGATCGCTGGTTTTGCCAAAAAGAAAACGGAGTTGCTGGCTCAATGGCTAAGTGAAAACGGTTACCTCGACGAACTCCAGCCGGCACAGGATTTTGAGCTGATCGATGCGATGATTCAGGCTGGACCACTGGAGCCGGACCAAGCGAACGAACTGCATCGCTGGCTACATGCCGGAATCATCGCCCATCACAATTAAGCGAGAGGATCAGTCTGTCCTGCGCTGATGCCACAACCCGTGCAACAGAATATGCGGCACGGTCAGTGCCGCCAGGCCCCAGAACAGCACGCGCGCAAGATGTTCCTGAAACAGCATTTCCGGCGTTGCGGCCGGCGCCAGTATCCACCAGCCAATCAATCCCAGCGCGACAGCGCCGCCGGTGGCCGGCCACAGCCGCAGCAACCATTGACGATGCGTCCAGTGACGCCAGGGCCCTTGTCTGCTTTCGGACATTTCAAGCAGATGACCCAGACTGTGCAACACGCAAAAATAAGCCGCAAAAGCGATCAGAGGCGGCAATACCAGCATCGCTGCGAAAATCAACGGAATCGTGATCAGCAGCTCTCGCATGGCCCGGTAACGACCTTCACCGGCCAGACGTAAAACCAGCATGCCGAAGCCTACCAGCCAGAGCGTTAATAACAGCGGATTGAGTTCATGCAGCCAGGCCAGCATGGAATGGTTCGGTTGCATGACCAGCCAGCCAAACAACAGCGCGGTTTGTTCAGTAAAACCCAGCATCGGTCCAAGGATCGGCAGACTGCCATAGACCAGCGTGGTTAGCGGCCAGTTCGGCAGACCAAAGGTGTCCAGATCCTGTCGGCCGAAATGCCATAGCGACACCAGCATGAAGCCAATCAAAGTCGCGACCGGCAGAACCGACCAGCTGATCAGCACCAGCGTCATCAGTCCGATATAAGCACCATAGGTCAACAGTATGCGATGTACAGGTTTCCAGTCCGACAATAATGCACGCGCCACCCAGGGATCGGCACCGCCGTGCAGTACACCCAGCAACGCAATAGGCAGTACAACTGCTTTGAGTTGAGCTTCAATGGACCACGAATGCATCCACGGACTGATCAACACAACGAAAAAAAGCACGCCCAGTGAAATCCGGGCGTGCAATATGCGTCGATGACTCCTGATATCGATATCAGGAGTATTCAATGTTTGAAGCTCGAATGGCGTAGCCAGGCTATTCATTGAAGTATTAACGTCAATAAGTATGCTCTTTAACTCGCGGCTGATGATCGGGCAGGACCGGCCTGCCCGACCATCATGCGAGAATCGCAAAATTATGCGGACGCCAAACCCTGCTCTTCTGAGTCAGTCTTAATGACCGCGATGGTATAGATCAACAGGCCGAAGGCAGCCTTGGCCACAATATCCGCAATCGAATATCCAACCTGAATCGCCACTTCGGCATTCGCACCTTCAAAACCCAACATCGGAAACAGAAAGACAATTGGGTAAAACAGCCATGAAACGATTACCACATAACGCGCCGTGCTGACGAGACCACGTGCATTGGCCGGCTGCCGCGCAATCGCATCGCTCAGTCCGACAAAAAGCTGATATAGAATAATCAGGAATGGGATCATGGACAGTGACCACCATAACCAGCGGGTGCCGGCATCGCTGGAAATCTCACCCGGATACCCAAGCACAATCATCAACGCCGCCAGACCGC
>JBCCHH010000021.1:0-10793 GCA_039028855.1 Pseudomonadota bacterium
GCCCGAGTCCTGGCGCGCGCCGTCGAATAATTTGCAGAAATACAGATCGAAATCGCGCAGAAAGGCCTTCAGACTGTAGGTGTCAGATAACGCAATGCCGAGATCGCCGCGATACTCGCGCGCCCACACCTCGAAGGCAAAGCGCTGTGTTTCGGCCAGGCGCGGTCCGAGCGCCTGAGCCGCCTGAATAAATTCATGCGCCATCGTGCCGATCGGCACCAGATTCAGATCCATCGCCAGGCGCACGTTACTGGTGCCGCGCAGGCTGTTCGGAATTTCGCGCGCGAGCGTCGTGGTCACCTCATCCTGCCAGCTTCTTGAATACCGGCGGCGCGTGCCGAAATCGGCAAAGATAAAATCATCCGCCTGGTCCAGCGCGCGTACCTGTTCGATTTTTTCAGTCAGCCGGCGGCGGCCCTCAACCAGATCATGCTCAGGGTGCGCATGACGCAGGTATAGCTCGCTGATCATCGCGAGCAGCGGGACTTCAAACAGAATCGTATGCAGCCAGGGCCCGCGAATGGTCAGTTCCAGGCCGCCGCGATTGTTATCACGATTGTCATGGCAATCGTCGCTGATGCCGATCTGCACGAAGCGCGACTGCAGATGAAACAGCCTCAGGAATTCAATGAAATCGTCTTTGATGTAGCGCTGGCTGCGCAGGAAATCCAGCTCTTTCGGGCTCAGACGCAGCGTGCATAGGTGTTCGATTTCAGCCTGCAGATCGGCCAGAATCGGCCGCAGATCGACATCCGGGGTGCGGCAGCGAAAATGGTATTCCACTTCCGCGCCCGGAAACTGGTGCAGTACGACCTGCATCATGCTGAATTTATAAATGTCGGTATCGAGCAGCGATTGGATAATCATCAGCGAAGTTCGTCCAGATTTTGAACCATCGTTACATTGGCATCGCGCAGGTCGGCCAGCGCCTGTTCAGTGGTTTCCGTGGCGATACCGCGACAGGCGGCCAGATTTAAAAACACCCGAAACCCGGCCCCGGCCAACTGCAGGGCGGTCTGTTTCACGCAATAGTCGGTCGCCAGACCGCCGACCAATACGTGCGTAATGCCTTTGCTGTGCAGCCATTCAATCACGCCCGTGCTGCGACGTTCGTCCAGATCGTGAAAGCAGGCGCCGTAGGGGTGCATATCGGGCTCGACGCCTTTCCAGACGAAGAAATCATAGTCGGCCGGATGCGGCAGGCCCGGCAGCAGTTCGAAACCTTCCGTGCCCGGCACGGCATGCACCGGCCAGTGCTCTTCCGCGTGTTCTGCACCGACGCCGGGCCGGCCGATTTTTTCGGCTTGCTCGGTCACCCAGACCGCATTCGGGCTGTGCGCATCCTTGGAACCGACGCGCCAGCCGGCCTGCTCGGCCTGTCGGTTCAATTCATCGGCAATCTCATCGCCGCCCGGCACCGGAAACTCGTCCGGACACATCGGCGTAAACGTACGCTGGGCATCGACATCAAAACTGGCGATTTTTTCGCGTTCAGGCAATGGCATCGCAATCTCGCTGTTCAATGATCTAGATTGTTCGCGCGGCTGTTTTCTACGTCCGTCCGTTCAGTGACGGGACTGTTCGGCTGATGTTCGGGCTGAATATCTCCAGTGATCAGGCGAATGCCCCGGCCGAAGGTCAGATACGACCAGAGCCAGTTGGCCGCGACCAGCAGGCGATTGCGAAAACTGATCAGAAAATAGATATGCGCGATGCCCCACAGCCACCAGCCCAGGTAGCCGGACAGGCGCCAGCGGCCGAAATCGCAGATGGCTGAATGGCGCCCGATCGTAGCCAGTTGGCCGTGATCGCGATATTGGAATGGCGGCGGCAGTCGACGTTGACTGATCCGGGCTTTCAGATGACGCGCGACATACTGCCCCTGCTGCTTCGCCGCGGGCGCGAGTCCGGGTGTGTCTTGACCGTCCGGATTACGATGCGTGCAGGTATCGCCGATCACATAGATGCTTTCGTCTTGCGGCAAAAGCAGGTGGGCATTAACTACGACCCGGCCCGCGCGATCGGTTTCGACATCCAGCCACTGGCCCACCGGCGAGGCCTTGACGCCGGCGCTCCAGACCACGGTTCGAGTAGGAATGCGGTCGGCGCCGATGCGGATGCCGTCGCATTCGATCTCGTCCACATTCGCGTTCAGGATCAGCTCGACGCCCATGCTTTCGAGCGAACGATGCGCTATTTCCGACAGCGATTCAGGGAAGCTGCGCAGAATGCGCTCGCCGTTATCAACCAGCAGAATGCGCGCGTCTTCAGTTTTGATGCGCCGAAAATCACGCGCCAGCGTGTGGCGGGTCAGTTCGGCGACGGCGCCGGCCATTTCGACGCCGGTCGGTCCGGCACCGACGATGACGAACGTCATCAATGCGGCCCTGCGTTCGGCCTCTTCCTCGATTTCCGCCCGCTCGAACGCCAGCAGAATACGCCGGCGCAGATCGGTGGCATCTTCAATGCGCTTCAGACCCGGCGCAAAGGATTGCCACTCATCATGACCGAAATAATTGTGTGTAGCGCCGGTGGCGACGATCAGATAGTCATACTCGATCTGCCGGCCGGCCAGCGTTTGTATCTGTCGGCTGCTGCGATGGATATTGGTTACGGTATCCAGCAACACGCTGATGTTATCGAATTTGCGCACGATGCTGCGAATCGGCGCCGCGATGTCGGCTGGAGACAGCGCCGCGGTTGCAACTTGATACAGCAGCGGCTGAAATAAATGATAGTTCTGGCGGTCGATGATGACGATCTCGACCGGTTCTCGTGCGAGCTTCAATGCCGCCGCCAAACCGCCGAAACCGGCGCCGATAATTACGATTCGTGGGCTTGAAGTTTTATTCTGCATGGGCTTTTGCCATTGGCGTTCTATTTTAACTGATGCCTGCCGCGGAAGGCTTGCTTTGGCATCGGCCTGGTGGCAGGATTTGTGTACGTACGCACAAGTTTTGGCTCAGGACGTGCCGGTTTTTTTGCTTTCGACCTTGCAGTGGCATTACTGAATGAAGCGCCATGGATAAACCGCAAGACACGATGACGAACGATGGTGATGGTCACAGTCCTGGCTATCGGGATGAATATCGTCGACTATTCATTCGGCCGGGCTATCGTGGCCAGAACCATCTGGCCCTGATTGTTGCGATCTGTTTATCGGTATGTGTATTCAGCGGCTTGAGCCTGCGCGAAGTCCAGCCGCTCGAGTGGCTCGCGATACCGCTGACGTTCCTGTATGCCAATCTGGCCGAATATCTGGGCCACCGTTTCGTCATGCACCGTCGGCGGCCGTTGCTGGGTTTGGTCTATGAACGCCACACTCGGCAGCATCACCGATTTTTCACCGATCAAGCCATGCAGATGGAGCATCTGAACGATCTGCGCGCGATTTTATTTCCACCGGTGCTGCTGATCTTCTTCTTTACCGCATTTGCGCTGCCGGCCGGGTTGTTGCTGGCCTGGTTGTTCAGCGCCAACGTGGCGTGGCTGTTCGTGATGACGGCGATCGCGTACTACCTGAGCTATGAACTGCTGCATCTGAGCTACCACCTGCCGCTGAACTCGCGCGTGCTGAAAATTCCGGGCATGATGCGACTGCGTGAACTTCATCTGAGTCATCACGATCCGAAGGTGATGAGCCATGCCAATTTCAATATCACCTGGCCGATCTGCGACTGGCTGTTTCGAACGCGCGTTGCGGCCGAGAAATGATTTGATCAACCCTGCCGACGAATGCCGGATGCAATCGCATCGGCATCGTGCTGAATCTCCAGTTTGTTCAGCGAGCGCAGTAAACGCCGATGCATGATGCGCGGATTGGTGGGTTTGGATCCAATGCGGGCACGGTCGAAATCGATCCACCAGAGCTTGTCGTCCGCATCGATCAGGATATTGCGCGCGTTCAAGTCCGGATGATGCAGCCCGAACGCGGCGAAAGCGCCCAACAGAAAGCCGACTTGTTCCCAGCCATCATGATCAAGCGCCCGGTCGTGGGCCCAGTCGGCCAGCGTCTGCGCATGCTCGATCTGTCGACTGATCAGCGCGGCTCGGTAGCTCAAACCCGATCGTTGAAAGTAAGCGGCCAGCGGCTCGGCCACCGGCAGGCCGGCCTGCCAGAGGGTTTGCGTGCCCCGCCATTCCTGAAAGCCGCGCGTACGCTGCGCGCCCAGATACAGATAGCGGGAACGGCTGATCCGACGCGCGAATCCGCCGCGATGATAAATCTTCAATACGGCCGGGCCGAGCACGCCGTCGACCGCAACGGCCTGACCGCGCCCTTTGAAGCGCGCCGTGATTTGGTCCTGCGACTGCCACCAGTCCGGGTCGAAATATTCGACGCTGGGTGATTCAATCCGATCCGGATCGAACAGCATCTGACCGGCGGCTGTCTTTAGAATGCGTTGCATGATGATTAATCAATCCTGGGTTGCCTGAATTGTCGCTTTTTGCCAGCATGCTGTCCAATGACTAAGCAATCACCGCATTCAATCTGTCTGCTGCGTCTGTCGGCGCTGGGCGATGTCTGTCACTGCATTGCGCTGGTGCGCGCCTTGCAGCGGCAGTTTCCGGATACGCCGATCACATGGGTGGTCGGCCGGTCCGAATTTCGTCTGGTTCAGGCCATGCCGGAGATCGAATGTATCGTGTTCGATAAACGCAGCGGATTGAAAGGCGTTCGCGCATTGCGTCGACAGCTCTCGGGCCGGCGTTTCGACGTGCTGCTGCATGCGCAGGTCTCAGCCCGGGCCAATCTGCTGGGCCGTATGATCGCAGCCAGACGCAGAATCGGATTCGATCGCGCCCGCAGTCGCGAAGGACACGGCTGGGTCATCAATGAACGTATTGCGGCCAAACCCTTCCAGCACCAGGCCGACGCAATGCTGGAATTTGCCCGCATACTGGGGGTCGAGCTTGACCTGGGTGACATCGACCGCGCGCCGCCGATTCTTGACGAAGACCGCGCGTTTGCAGCCAAGTACCAGCCCCAGCCCAATCAGGCGGTGCTGATCAGTTCGTGTTCCAGTCATCCGGCGCGAAACTGGACGATCTCCGGCTATGCGCAGGTGGCCGACTGGATCATCGAGCAAACCCATCGCCCGGTCATTCTGATCGGCGGTCCGTCCGAAATCGAACGACAGAGCGCGGCTGAGATTGAATCTGAAATGCGCCAGCAGCCGATCAATCTGGTCGGGAAAGACACGCTCGGCCAGGCCCTGGCCATGCTGGAGCGCGCCGCCTGCCTGATCGCGCCTGATTCCGGTCCGCTGCACTTGGCCGATGCACTCGGTACGCCGGTTGTCGGTTTGTACGCTTCAACCTGGTCGCGTCGATCCGGCCCCTACCGCAGCCTGGAGTACTGCGTCGATCGTTTTCCGCAAGCGGCTGAGAAATTTTGCGGAAAATCGGCTGAGCAACTGCGTTGGGGTGCACGGATCGAAAAGTCTGGTGTAATGGATCTGATTCAATACGAAGACGTTGTCGCCAAACTCAGGCTGATCTTGTAAACCGACTACCAAGCAACGTTTCTCTGTGCAGTGCAGGCTTGGTCTCGATAAAAGAGTACAATTTGCCCGCTGACTGGGAGCCAGCTCCATCATGTTTAACCCAATAACGCCATGAAATTAATCATCCAAATCCCTTGCTATAACGAGCAGGAATCCCTGCCGGTGACGTTGTCTCATTTGCCACGTCAGGTGGAGGGTTTCGATCAGGTCGAATGGCTGATCATTGACGACGGCAGCTTGGACGATACGGTCAATGTTGCGCGTGCGCATGGCGTGGATCATATTGTTTCATTACCCCGCAATCAGGGTCTGGCCGTGGCCTTTATGGCCGGTATTGAAGCATCGCTGTCCAACGGCGCGGACGTGATCGTTAATACGGATGCAGATAACCAGTACGATGCCTCAGGCATTCCTTCCCTGACCGCACCGATTTTGGCCAGACAGGCCGATATCGTCATTGGCGCGCGCCCGATTGCGCAAACGGCGCACTTTTCGCGCATCAAAAAAATGTTGCAGAAACTGGGTAGCTGGGTCGTACGCAGAGCCAGCGGCTCCAAGGTTGAAGACGCGCCGAGCGGTTTCCGCGCTTTTTCCCGCGAAGCCGCGCTACGATTGAATGTGTTTTCCAGCTATACCTATACGCTGGAAACCATCATTCAGGCCGGCCAGAAAAATATGGCGATTCAGTCCGTGCCGATTGCGACCAATGAAGACTTACGGCCATCCCGTTTGCTGAAGAGCATCGGCTCGTACGTGCGTCGTTCCATGGCAACGATTATTCGCATGTTTGTCGTGTACAAGCCATTTCAGTTTTTTATCGCCCTGGGTGCGGTCCTGTTTCTCGGCGGATTTTTGATCGGGCTGCGGTTTATCTACTTCCTGGTCATCGGCCAGGGTGATGGACATATTCAGTCACTGATACTGGCTTCAGTATTGCTGGGCATTGGCTTCCAGACCATACTGGTTGCATTTATCGCCGATCTGCTGGCCGTTAATCGACGGCTGCTGGAGGAATTACAGTATCGCAGCCGCCGAATGGATTTGAGCCAGCGCGAAAATGAGTCGTCACAATGAAGATTTCAAAAGGCCGGCAGGAAGCGGGCATTGTCGTAGGCAATACCTACGACAAATACAACAGTAAAAATCCGATTGCGAGAAAACTGGTGCAGGGTTTTTCCGATGCGCTGTCGGAATTGGTTGCCACACTGGATGTGAAAGAGATTCATGAAGTGGGGTGCGGGGAAGGGTATTGGACGCTGCAGTGGAAAGCGCAGGGTTATACAGCACGTGGCAGCGATTTTTCCAGCATTGTGATCGATCTTGCCAGGCAGAATGCGGCTGCGCGGGATATCGACATTCAATTCAAGGTCTCGGATATCTACGATCTCGAGCCGGAAGCGGATGCGGCCGAACTCGTGGTTTGCTGTGAAGTGATGGAGCATCTGGAAAAACCCGAGCAGGCACTGGAGATTCTGACGCGACTTGCGCGACCGTATCTGATCGTCAGCGTGCCGAGGGAGCCGATCTGGAGCTATATGAACATGGCGCGCGGTAAGTACTGGTCCAGTCTCGGCAACACGCCGGGTCATATCCAGCGCTGGTCGAAGCGATCGTATCTGGATTTGCTGAAGCGGTATGTCGATGTGCTGGCCGTGCGTTCGCCGCTGCCGTGGACGATGGCTTTATGCAAGGTTCGCGATGGCACTTGAGCTTTCGCAAGGCAGCAGAACAACCATCAAGTGGCTTGGTTTTACGCTCAGTCTGCTAGCCGTTGCCTTTGTTGTACGGCAATTTGTGCAGTATTGGCAGGAAATCCGTCTTGCCGATCTCGGCCTGTTCGAGTGGCTGGTGCTGATCGGCATGGCCATAGCCTATGCGCTGATCTCGATTCTTCTTGGGCTGGCCTGGCGGAAAATACTCCAGCATCTGACGATTCGTGCAAACCTGCGCTGGGCGATCCATGTCTATGGCTTTTCGCAGCTTGGCAAATACCTGCCCGGTAATATCTTTCATTTTGCCGGCCGACAGGTAATGGGCATGGCGGCCGGGTATTCGGGTAAAAAGCTGGCTCTTTCAACAGCGTTTGAACTCGGTCTGCTGATCGTGTCCGGCATTTTGACTGCGCTGCTATTGCTACCACTCGTTGGGTTCAGCGAATGGGTTTCGATGCTGATGTACGGGCTTTCACTTGGGCTGATCTGTTTGCTTTTGCGCTATCGGGCGTCGCTTCATCTTTCTCATGCGCTGCTGATGCACTCGGCTTTTTTGCTGCTCACGGGTCTGTTGTTTGTGCTGATCGCCGGCTTGCTGACCGATAATCAGGCATTCGATTCGGGCCTGACCTTGCTGATTCTGTCGAGCTATGTGGTCGCCTGGCTCTGCGGTTTGCTTGTACCGGGTGCGCCGGCCGGCATGGGGATTCGTGAGCTTGTGCTGCTGTTTTTGCTTGGTTCCTGGCTGAGTTCATCCGAGTTGTTGCTGGCGGTCGTATTGTCGCGCGTGGTTTCGTTGCTCGGTGATTTGCTGTTCTTTGTCGGTGCCATCCAGTTCAAGCCGCGAATCGCTGCACAAGGCGCAGCGCAATGAACGCGCTAAGCGATCTGCAAGCCATGCAGTTGGCGATGCGGCAGGCACGCTCGGCCGAAGCCATCGGCGAAGTTCCGGTTGGTGCGGTGATTACGCTCGACGGTGAGGTGATTGGTCTAGGCCATAACCGCATGATTATCGATAACGATCCGACCGCACATGCCGAAATCGTGGCTTTACGTGCGGCGGCCAAAGGCCAGGAAAATTACCGACTGCCCGGTTCGACGCTGTACGTTACGCTCGAACCCTGTGCGATGTGTGCCGGTGCGCTTGTGCATGCGCGAGTTGAACGCGTCGTGTTCGCTGCCGATGACCCAAAAGCCGGTGCGGCCGGATCAGTCATGCAGGTGCTCGATCATCCGGCACTGAATCATCGTTGCCTATTCGAAGGCGGGCTGATGGCGGCCGAAGCCTCGGCCATGCTGACCGGGTTTTTTCGTTCCAGACGTAACTGAGCACCCGCTTCGAGTTGGTTTCGATTACAGCTATTTAATGTGTTGGTACGATAAAAATCTGGCACTCTAGACATATGAGCACAATGCATAATTTTTCCGCTGGTCCTTCGGCGCTGGCCCAACCGGTGCGTGAGCGGCTGGCCGAGGCTTTTGCCCTGGATGACGAGGGCCTGCCCAGCATCGTCGAGGTGTCGCATCGCGGTGAGCAGTTTATTGAGCTGGCTGAACAACTGGAACAGGGTTTGCGCCGTTTAATGGGTCTGGGCGATGGCCATGCCGTTCTGCTGCTTCAGGGTGGTGCGCATCTGCAGTTTGCCATGTTGCCAATGAATCTGGCTCATCAGCGTAAGCCGGCCTTTATGATTTCCGGCCACTGGGGCGAGAAAGCATTCGCCGAAAGCGCGCGCATCGTCGAAACGCGGCTGGCCGCGAGCAACGCCGATCAGCACTATGCCGATCTGCCCGAACTGGATCACCTGCCGGGTGATATCGCGTACCTGCATTACACCGGTAACGAAACGATTCACGGCGTGCAGTACCCGCAGCCGCCGGCCACGGGTGTGCCATTAGCTGCGGATTTATCCTCGGAGTTCCTGTCGCGCCCGTATGCCTATGCCGATCTGGGCCTGGCCTATGCCGGTGCGCAGAAGAACCTCGGCGTGGCCGGGCTGACGGTGGCTGTGATTCGTCGCGACCTGCTCGAGCGCATTCCGGATCATCTGCCGGAAATGCTGGACTACCGCACCTGGGTCGACAGTCATTCAATGTATAACACCCCGTGTACGTTTGCCTGGTATGTCGCGCTGGAAACGGTGCGCTGGATCGAATCCATCGGCGGGCTGGAGGCCGTTGGCGCACGCAACCGGGCCAAGGCCGACGCGCTGTATCAGGCCATTGATGGATCGGATTTTTATCACAACCCGGTCCATGCGGAAGCCCGCTCAATGATGAACGTGCCGTTCGTACTGGCCGATGATGCATTGACGATGACCTTCGTACAGCAGGCCGAGCAGGCCGGCATGCCGGGTTTGAAAGGTCATCGCGCCGTCGGCGGTTTACGCGCCAGTCTGTACAACGCGCAGGACCAGCGGGCGGTCGACGATCTGGTCAGTTTTATGCAGGAGTTTGAGCGAACCCATGGCTGACGAAATCAACTTAAGCGAAATTCGCGATCGTATCGATATGCTCGATACGCAGATTCAGCAGCGTATTGCCGAACGCGCCGAACTCGCGCTCGAAGTGCGCAAGAGCAAGGGCGATCTGGGCGGTGGCGCCGAATACTATCGGCCTGATCGCGAAGCGCAGGTATTGCGTCAGGTGATCGAACGCAATGAAGGGCCGCTCAGTGATTCGGTCATGCTGCGCCTGTTCCGCGAGATTATGTCGGCCTGTCTGGCCCAGCAGGAACCAATGAAGATCGCCTATCTCGGCCCCGAAGGCACGTTCACGCAGCAGGCGGCGTATCGGCAGTTCGGGCATTCCGTCCAGACCATTGCGCAGGGTTCGATCGAGGATGTATTCATTCAGGTACAGTCCGGCGAAGTCGATTTCGGCGTCGTGCCGGTCGAAAATTCGTCGCAGGGCATGGTCAACCACACCCTGGACATGTTTCTGAACGTGGATGTGAAGATCTGCGCCGAAGTCGAACTGCGCATACACCAACATCTATTAACCCGCGCGACCAGTCTGGCCGCGATCGAACGCATCTACGCGCACGCGCAGTCGCTGGCGCAGTGCAAACACTGGCTCAAGGCCAACCTGCCGAATGCCGAGCTGATCGCCGTTTCGAGCAATGCTGAAGCGGCCCGGCGGGTGCGCCACTCGGACGATGCGGCCGCCATTGCCGGCCGGCATGCAGCCGAAGTCTATGGCCTTTCCGTGCTGTTCGGCAACATTGAAGATCATGTCGACAATTCGACCCGTTTTCTCGTGCTCGGTCGTGAACTGCTGCCCCCGTCCGGCGACGACAAGACCACGTTGCTGATGTTTATGGCCGGCGCGGACGGACCTGGCGGCCTGTTCGAACTGCTGGAGCCGATGGCGCGACACCAGGTCAACATGAGCCGGATCGAATCGCGCCCGTCGCGGCAGGGGCGCTGGGATTACGTGTTCTTCATTGATGTCGACGGCCATGTCGAAGACGAGAGCCTGAAAACAGTGCTGACCGAATTGGAAAGCAGTGCCGGCGAAGTGCGGGTGCTGGGAAGTTATCCGCGGGCGGTGGTGGGCAGAATGCCAACTTGAA
>JBCCHH010000022.1:0-10765 GCA_039028855.1 Pseudomonadota bacterium
GATCACCGACAACGCGCAACTTGTCGCGCCACAGTTGCTGCGAATTGAAGCCGCAGCGCCGGTGGTCGAAGGCCTCACGCTGAACTTCCTGGTGCGCGATGGACAGCCAAGAACTTTTGTCGTGCAGGGGCGGAACTTTTCGCAAGTCACGTCGGCGGCGTTGCTACCCGCGGACGATCTGATTCTTCAGGATTTCACGCCGATCAACGACCGCATTGCCAGCCTGACCGTGCTGGCCGGGGCACAGGCGGCACTCGGCGCACGCGTACTGCAACTCACGGGCATTAATCAGTCCAGCAGTAGCGTTGCGGATGCGTTCAACACACTGTTTATTATTGACGAGGCCCAGATTGCCGATCGCTTTGTAACACCGTTGCTGGGCGTGCAAAAAGGCATGGATGGAATGCCTGATCCTGAGCTGGATTTCTACTCCAATGTGGTCAGCGTGATCAAAGGTGCGGTCGCAACCCAATTAGAACCAGACAGCGTCGAAGCTGGCGCTACGGTATCGATGACGGTTACGGGGCAGGGGCTCGATGGCGTGGTCGATGTCAGCGTTGATCCGGATCAGGAAATCGTGGTTGAGAACCTTGCTATTGCTACTGATGGCAGTCGGCTGGATTTCGATCTGATTATCGGCTCTGGCGCAGAACCGGGTGCCAGGACGGTCATCTTGAATCGCGAAAGCGGAACCATCGCGTTCAGTCCGTTTGAAGAAAGCCGTTTCTTCGTTGAAGAGCCGGGCGTTGGCAGTCCAATCGCTCTGAGCGATCAATATGAACTGCCGGCCAATGGACAACTCCAGATCGAAGTGGATGAAGGGTTGTTGATTAATGATATCGATCCACAAGGCCAAGCGCTGTTTGCGGTGCTGGTCGGCCTGCCTGCATCGGGCGATGTTTCGCTGGCGGCCGATGGCAGTTTCAGTTATACGCCCGAAGAGGATTTTGTCGGTCAGGATCAGTTCCGTTATGTAGCCAGTAATGGCATGGGTGTGAGTGCGGCCGCGATTGTGCGGCTCACCGTCGAAGAGCCGAATAATGCCGTAGATGACGCCTACAGTCTGTTTGACAATGAAGTCTTGTCGATTACTGCTGCACAAGGCTTGTTGGCTAATGATGTAATCGACTCGCCGAATGACGTCGAAATTGTGCTCGAAACCAATCCACAACTTGGTGAATTCCTGCTCAATGATGACGGTAGCTTTACGTATACACCCATGGCCTCATCGGGCGTTGATACATTTACGTATCGGCTCATTACTCCATCGTTTGCATCACTGCCCGCAACGGTTCGCATTACGATCACCAATATTAACGAACCGCCCGAAGTCAATGATGATAGCTATGTGGCGGATCGCGATGAATTGCTCAGCGTGAATGCGAACCAGGGCGTTTTGGCCAATGACCGCGACCCGGATCAGGATGCCTTGCTGGTGCGAACCCTAAGCACGACGAGTTCAGGCGTGCTTGCTTTAAGCTCCAACGGCAGCTTTACCTACCAGCCGAACGCGGGTTTTGTTGGGCAGGATCAATTTACCTATGAAGCGACCGATCCGGAAGGATTATCCGATCAGGCAACGGTAACGATAACCGTGAACGATACGCTGCTGGCGGTAGCCGATAGCTATGAGTTGATTGAAGACGAAGTCTTTCTTGCATCGCCCGAGCAGGGCTTGTTGGCCAATGACAGCGCCATTGCCCAGGGTGAGCTGCGAATTGTGCTGCAGTCGCAGCCGCAGTTTGGGCAAGTGGAGGTGGCGAATGACGGCAGTTTTGTCTATCAGCCGGAAGAGGAAAATTATTTCGGCACAGATTCATTCAGCTATTTTCTGCAGGATGATGTCACGGTATCTCCCGCGGTGTTAGTGACGTTGAACATCAATCCGGTCAACGATCCTCCCACTGCTCGTTCGGATTCGTTTATTGCCGATGAAAATGTGGAGCTGATTATTCCTGCGCCGGGCGTGCTGGATAACGATAGTGATCCGGAGAACGAAGAAATCGTGGCTGAGTTGATCTCCGAGCCTGAATCGGGAACGGTGCAGTTGAACGAGGACGGATCATTCAGCTATGTGCCTGAAGTGAACTTTCGCGGCCTGGATACTTTTGAATATCGTGCGCTGGATGGTTCCGGTGCTGAAAGTCTGGCGACTGTCGAAATCAACGTGACACAACCGCCAACGGCAACCAATGACGTGTATTTCGTTGACCAGGATACGGCGATTGAAGTGACTGATCCGGAACAAGGCCTGTTGATCAACGACCATGATGCGCCGGAAGATGACGTGCTTAGCGCTGTGCTCAGGGATTTGCCGATCAATGGTCTGCTTGAGCTTAATGCTGATGGCACGTTCTTGTATGTACCGAATGAAGGTTTTGTGGGTATTGATACCTTTACCTATCAGGCTTCCGATGGGTTGTCAGAATCGAACATCGCAACGGTTACATTACCGGTCGGTATTACCAGCTTCCCGCGCGCCATTCCGGATGAATATGAAGCGATCGAAGATGAGACATTAACTGTCGATGTGGACCAGGGGCTGCTGCAGAACGATGAGGATGCTGATACGCCGCTGGCGGAACTTACCGCCTTTCTTGTCAGCACGGATTTCCAGAATAGAACACCATTGAACGTGACCGTCAATCTCGATGGCAGTTTCTCAGTCACGCCCTGGCCAGACTTTACCGGTGAGACATTCTTTGTCTACCAGGCTTTCGATGGTACCGATATCAGCAACGCGGCCGTTGTCACGATCAATGTCCAGTCAAGAAACGATGGGGTTTTTGCACGAGACGATGAGTACTCCGTGCTTAGAAATACACTGTTCAGGACTCAATTTACGAACCAGTTCATTGGTTTCAATGACGATATTGATGAAGATTTTGAAGTCAATTTCGAGGTGCTCGAGGCGCCTGAATTCGGATTGCTCGAACTCGACCCGCTAACGGGTAGTTTTCAGTACACGCCTGATTTTGAATTTTCCGGAACCGATACGTTCCGTTACCGGGTGTTCCAGATTGAGACCGGGATCAGCGATGAGGCGTTGGTGACATTGCGAGTCAATGCACCGCCAGTCGCGGTAGAGGATCAGTATGTCATCGATGAAGATAGTGAAATTATTGTTGTATCACCGCTGGTGAATGACTTCGATGTCGATGGCGATGTCGTAGTGCTGTGGAGGAATTCTTTTAATGGGCGTCGGCCAATATCCAGTGGATTCGTAACCACGATAACGGCCGATGAGCTGGCGTTGCCGACGGAAACGCGGCTACGATCATTTGCCCATTTCTATGGTGATACGGTAATCACATACAGAATTACCGACGGAAGAATCGCCGGCTCCGTACTTGGCACAATCAATGTCTCTGTGTTGCCGGTGCCGGAAGCGCCGATTGCGGTGGACGATTCGTTTATTACTCAGCGCGATACCGATTTAGTCGTGAATGATCCGACGGATGGCTTTACCGCGAATGATTTTGACCCGGATTTACGCCCCAGAGCCGGTGGTGTACCCTGGCAGGCGGCTCAAGGTCTTGATCTGGAGCCGTTTAGCGCGCGATTGCTTGAGTCTACGGAAAATGGTGTGCTCACGTTCTCCGAGCTCGGTACATTCTCCTATTCGCCAAACGCAGGGTACTCCGGAACGGACGCCTTTGTTTATGAGTTGATCGATGCGACCGGGCGTATCAGTGAACCGGCCACGGCCCGGATTATCGTTAATTCGCCGGCTCAGGCGGTCGACGACAGCTATGTTGTGAATGAAGACACGGTTTTGACCGTTCCGAGTGCTGAAGGTTTGTTAAGCAATGATTTCGATATTGATGGCGATCCGCTTCGTGCCCGGATCGCGTCGCCGGATGGCGCCTGTGGTCCGTGTAATGGCCGGGTTTCTATCAACTCGAACGGCGGATTTACCTATACGCCGAATCTGGATTTTCACGGTCAGGATCGCTTCAACTACCGCGTTGAGGACAACGTCAACGGCTTCGATATCGGTACGGCGGTCATTACTGTGCTGCCGGTCAACGATGCGCCGAAGACGGAACCGGATACCTATCGCATTGCTGAAGATGAGGTACTGGTTGCGCCGCAACCGCAGGGCGTTTTGCGTAACGACGAAGAGGTCGATGGCGACGGTCTGGCCGATGCGGAGTTGCTGGCTCCGGCTGCAAATGGCAGCGTCACATTGGAAGCGGATGGCGGCTTCACCTATGTGCCCGATGTCAATTTCAATGGCATGGATACCTTTGCCTATCGCATCTTCGACACGACCGGATTGTTCAGCGATGAGACGGTCGAAATCCAGGTCACGCCGATCAATGATGCGCCGATCGCCGCAGATGATGCGTATAAGACCGCGCAAGATCAGCCGCTGGTGATCTCTGCCGATCAGGGCGTGCTGGCCAACGATCTGGATGTTGATTCGCCGCGATTGACAACGGCGTTAATTTTGCCGACCAATCGTGGCCTGCTCGAGCTGGGCGCGGACGGTGCGTTTGTCTATCGACCCGACGGTACCTTCACCGGCGTTGACCGCTTCAGCTATCAGGTTGACGATGGGCTCGGCGCGGTTGACTCCGCCACGGTGACGATTACCGTCAGCCCGATCGAGCCGGACGTGCAGATCAACGCGGCCAACGATTTCTATACGTTTGCCGGCCCGGATCTGGACGTGGCTTCCCCCGGCGTGCTGGCCAACGACACGCTGACCGGTGCCAAATCGCTGCAGGCAGTGCTGATTGTCGAACCCGAAGTTGGTGTTGTATCGCTGCAGCCGGACGGCGGTTTTTCTTACAGCGCGCCGGATGGGTTTGAAGGCGTGGACGGCTTTAGCTACAGCGCCGAAGCGAATGGGGTTAGTGATCTGGCCAGAGTCACGCTGAATGTGTTTGCCTCGGCCAACAATCCTCCGCAGGCGGTCGGTGAGGCTTATCTGGTGCTTGAGGACGACATGTTCGAATCATATGCGTTTGCCGGCCTGCTCGAAAACGACAGCGATTTCGAGAACGACGAATTGACTGTCGAAATCAGTCAGTCGCCGCTGCACGGTCAGTTCGAACTGTTCAATGACGGGCATTTCCGCTATACCCCGAATGCCAACTACTTTGGTCAGGATCAAATCGTATATCGGGTTTCTGACGGTTCATTGCTGTCGAATGAAGTGACCGCCACAATTACAGTGGTTGCGCAGAACGACCCACCGGTCGCGCAGGACGATAGCTATCGCGTCGAGCAGGGCACACTGCTACAAGTGGATGCAGCCAACGGTTTGCTGGCCAATGACAGCGATATCGAGCTGGACGAGCTGCTGGTCGAAGCGATTGATCAACCGGCGAATGGTCAGATCCTGCTCAATACCGACGGCTCATTCGACTATACGCCGAACCCTGACTTTACCGGTCTGGAGCAGTTCAACTATGCGGTCACGGATCTGGATGCGACCGATATCGGCACAGTGTCCATTACGGTTGGTAAAGGCAGTGCCAATCGACCGCCGGTAGCGGTGGGCGAGTCGTTTTTGATCGATGAAGACGAACTGCTAAGCAGCGCCGATGTTGGCAGTCTGCTCGATAACGATTTCGATCCTGACGGCGATGAAATCGGTATTGTTTTGATCGAGCCGCCTGGCCATGGCGTGCTAATGCTGGATGGTGGCGAGTTCGAGTATCGACCGGAAAGGGATTTCTTCGGTCAGGATCGGTTCCGCTATGCCGTAACCGACGGTGAGTTGAATTCCAATACGGTCGATGCACTGATCGATATTCAGCCGATCAATGATGCGCCGGTTGCCAGTACCGATTTCTACAGCGTGATCGCAGGTCAGACGCTGCAGGTCGATGCCGATCAGGGCGTACTGCAGAACGATACCGACGTTGAACGGGATCCGCTCAGTGCCGTGGTGCAAACGCAGCCGGCGCATGGCGATCTGACGCTGCAATCGGACGGCAGCTTCAGCTATCGGTCGTCGGCTGCATTTACCGGTCAGGATGAGTTTCTGTATCGTGTCGATGACGGTCAGGACGTTACTCAAGGCCGTGTCGTCATCACGGTGGACAGCGCTGGCAATCAGGCACCCACTGCCGTTGGCGAACAGTTCCTGATTGCCGAAGACAGCGTGCTTGATACGCGCAATCTGCAGAGCCTGCTGGCTAACGATAGTGACCCGGATAACGACCCATTGGAGCTGGTGATCACCGGTAGCCCGGCATTCGGTGATGTACAGACTCTGCCGGACGGCCACATCGTTTATGCGCCGGATTTACATGCGGTCGGTACGGAACGAATCAGTTATGAAGTTTCCGACGGCGCGCTCAGATCGTTGCCGGTATTGCTCGAAATCACGCTGCAGCCGATCAACGATCCGCCCGAACCGGTTGCCGATATCTATATTCGCAATCTGGGCGCTGAGGATTCCTTTATCGTTTCGGCCGCCAATGGTGTGCTAAGCAATGACACCGACCCGGATCAGGATGCACTGCTGGCATTGATCGCCAAACAGCCCGAGTTCGGCAACGTAACACTGTCGATGGATGGCGGGTTTGAGTATCAATTATCGACTCCGGGTATCAGCGAGGATCGGTGGCGCTATCTGGCCGTTGATCCGTCCGGCGAGCAGCGCGAAGCCTCGGTCCTTCTGATTCTGGATAGCGACCCTCCGGTGGATGATCTGATTTTTGGCGATGGCTTCGAGGGAGAACAACCGTGATCCAATCCCTTTTTCGATACCTGCTGGTTGCGCTGGTTTTGGCGCTGATGTCCGGTCATATCCTGGCCCAAAGCATTGAGCAGGGCGTGACCTGGCTGAACGAGCGCGAAACCGCTCAAGGTGTGCATCGGTCGTCGGATATTGCAGCCGCGGTTCAGACCAATGCCGAGGCCTGGCGGACGCTGGAATTGCTGCAGCAGACCGATGCGTTTGATCAGCTACGGCCGCTGGTACTGGAAAGTAATGACCAGTCGCTGATTTCCATTGCAACTCAGGCCCTGATTCGTCTGGATCAGGGTCTGGCTGCCTCGAGTCTGATCGATTCGCTGTTGGCCGAACAACGGGCCAATGGCGCATTTCCGAGCCATCCGGGCTTTCAGGATGATCCGCTGACGACCTCAGTGGTGCTGCAGGCGCTCAATCGTAGTGGTCGCGGCGAAGGCAGCGCGGCCGCGTCGGCGATCAGTTATCTGGCGCAGAGTCAGAATGATGATGGCGGCTGGCGATCGGTACAGGGCAGTCCGAGTTCGGTTTACACCAGCGCACAGATCGCAGTGACGCTAGTGGCCTATCGAAACCGTTTCGAGTTGACCACACTCATCAATCAAGTGCGTGACTATCTGTTTTCTCAACAGCAGTCCGATCAAAGTTTCGGCTCAGTTTTTGAAACCGCGCTGGCGGCGATCGCACTGCTAGCCCTGGATGTGGATCGAACGCAGCTTGAACCCATCCAGAACTGGCTGCAGATGCAGCAGCTCAGCAACGGCAGTTTCGGCGACGATGCGTTTGAAACGGCGCTGGCATTACGAGCCTTGTATCAGTTTGCCCAGCCGGTCAGCAGCCCCGGCTCGGCCGGGCTGACCGTGCGTATCGTTGCTGCCGATACGCTGCTGCCGATTAGCGGTGCCGAGCTGATGCTGAGCGGTACTGGCACTGCGACGCTGGTCAGCAATGATGATGGGCGCGTTTTTACCACCAGCCTGATTCCTGGGCCCTATCTGGCTTCCGTTGAATTCTCCGGTTTTCAACCTGTCAGTTTTGAATTTGCGCTGCTGGCGGATCAACTGAGTGATCTGGGCGAGATCCGTCTTTCGCAGGCCGGCGGAGGCGACAATCCGTTCGGTATCGTGCGCGGAACGGTCTTGGACAGCGATACCGGTGAGCCGATCGATGGCGCAGCGATTCGCGTGCTGCCGGATGATCTGACTGCGGTCAGCGATGCAGCCGGTCGCTTCCAGATCCTGCAGGTGCAATCGGGCCCGATTGAGCTTCGCATCAACGCGCCGGAGTATTCGAGCCTCGCGGGTACGGCCGAATTGGCTCCGAACAGTATTCTCGAATTTTCAGCCGAGTTGACCGCGCTCGACGAGCCGCTGCTGGGTACGCAAGTCAGCGGCACGGTGCTGTCGGGGCAAACGGGCGAGCCGCTAGCCGATATCCAGATCGAAGTGCTCGACGGCGTATCAGGCAATGTGCTGTCGAGCACGATGAGCGACGCATCGGGTCAGCACACCCAGCAATTCAGCGTCGATGGCCTGGTCGATATTGTCGCCAGCAGCGCCGGTTTCGACGCGGTCGAGGTACGCACGGTGCTGGTGCCCGGTCAGGTCTATGACTTTTCACCCCTCCTGTACCCGGCCGGTCAGACAGCGCCGGGGGCAAATAGCAGTCGGATCGTGGGTGTGATTGTCAATCAGGCCAATCGTCAGCCGATTGAAAATGCGCTGCTCGTGATTACTGATCCCGGCGGCCAGCAAACGGTGCGTTCGGCCGCTGACGGCAGTTTTGTCATTGACGATCTGGCGGGTCCGAATACGTCGATCGAAATCAGCGCCGATGCGTTCGATCCGGCGCGTTTGCTGGTGCCGATCCTGCCGCTCGAAACGCGCGACGTGGGCGAAGTCAGCCTGAAGCCAACCGCGCTGCAGTTTTATTTCCCCGATCTGGTCATGACCGGCAGTTCGCTGACCTCGACCGACCCGGATACCTACCTGCTGCAGGATCAATTAACGGCCGAGATTACCAATCAGGGTACGTCCGGGCTGACCCAGGATTTCGACCTGATTGCATTTATCGACGCCAACGAAGATGGTGAGTATCAGCCCGACACCGAACCCGAAATTGGTTTTGTGCGCGTGACGGACGACCTGCCGATCGGCTCGACGGCCGAGGTTTCGATTGCGGTCGATGCCACGTTGACCTTCCGCGATGCGCCGTTTGCGCTGGTGGTGGATTTCGCCAATGAGGTGCCGGAGCAGGATGAAACCAATAATGTCGCAACTACACTGCTCGGCTGTCGAGCGGTACCGGCCTTTATTGGCGACGACGGCATCTTCGAGGCCTGGCGCTGGGATGGGCTTTCGACCAATCCACTGATCAATTCGATCAGCCAGGTTCCGGCGGTCGGTCAGTTGACTGACGATAATGGCGATGGGCTGATCAATGAGTTTGATGTGCCGGATATCGTGTTCGTGGCGGGTCTAAGAAATCAGAACGCGCCATCACAGACGGCACTGGTTGCAATCAGTGGCGATGACGGGCGCGAGCACTGGGCGCGCACGGATATCCGGCTGTCGCAGTTCTCATCACCGGCCTTGGGTGATATCGATAATGACGGGGTTGCGGAGATTGTGGCTGTGCGCAACTATCGGCAGGAGTTGATCGCATTCGAGCATACTGGAGAACTCAAGTGGCGCGCGCCGCTGGATGGACCGGGTATTCCACCCATCCCGATTCCACCGCCACCGTATGTGTACGATATGCCGATCATTGTCAACCTCGAAGGCGATAACGAAGCCGAGGTGATTCTCGGTCGCGAAGCCTTTAGCGGGTTTGATGGCGAGCAACTATGGCAGGGCGATTTTGACGGCGGTGGCGCTGGGGGTGGCGTTCCGGTACTCAAAGCGTTTAGTCAGGCGGCGATAGCCGCAGATGTTGATCTTGACGGCATTACGGATGTCATCGCCGGGCGTACGCTGTACGATTTTGAAGGCAATGCGATCTGGCATCGCGGCGATATCAAACCGGACACGTTCCCACTGTTGGATGACACGCCCGCATCGCATTCCGGCTATACCGGTGTCGGCAATTTCGACCTGGATGACTTTGCCGAAATTGTACTTGCGATTGATGATGAGCTGTACTTGCTCGAACATACCGGTGAAACGATCTGGGGTCCGGTCAATTCGCCCGATTTTACTGAGATGGGCGCGCCGACCATTATTGATCTTGATGACGATGGCCTGCCCGAGATCATTACATCATCCAATTTCCGCGTGACCGTCTTTGAAACGGACGGCACGGTCAAATGGACCGCCGATGTCGAAGACAATTCCGGCCTGACCAGCGCGACCGTATTCGATTTCGAGAACGACGGCTTGTTCGAAATCATGCATATCGACGAAGAAGATTTCCGTATCTTCGATGCGCGTACCGGTACCCTGCTGTACGAAACGCGGCATATTTCACCGACTGTGTTTGAGTTCCCTATCGTGGCCGATGTCGATGCCGACAAGCAGGCCGAGATTATCCTGACCGGCTACGATCGCGATCTGGTTGCCGGTGTGACCCCGGGCCTGCGAGTGTTCAAAGCGCGCGACGGCGCATGGGCCGATGCAGGTTCCGTCTGGGGTTCGCATGCGTTTCATATCGATGATGTCAACGAAGACAGCACCATTCCGTTGATCGAAACGCCATCGTGGCTGACGCACAACAGCTACCGCGTGCAGCGCAGCCCGATGCCGGATCCGCTCGGCCGGCCCGATTTCACGCTCGGCGATCTGCGCCTGATCGATCAGGGCCCGGGTAATCTGCCGACGGTGCAGGCGCGTGTCGGCAATGCCGGTCCGGTCGATGCGCATGAGCCGCCGCGCTTAGGCGTGTTCCGCGGCGATCCGGCCGATGGCGGCATTCTACTGACCGAAACCCGGCTCGATACGCTACGGGCCGCGCGCTTCCAGACCGTCAATCTCGGTGAAATTGCACTCGATGGCAGCGGTGAGCTGTTTGCCGTCATCGACTATCCGAACCTGGCCGAGGAATGCCGCGAGGGCAATA
>JBCCHH010000023.1:0-10342 GCA_039028855.1 Pseudomonadota bacterium
AGCCGTATTCGAATGCGAGCACAGCCTCTTCGCTCAGCAGCGAATCGATGATTTCAACCTGGGCGTCATCAGAAGCCATTTCGGCCAGCGGAATGCGGTAGTCGCCTTCGTTCTGATTGAACAACGCGGCGTGGCGATGGAAAAACGTGCCGCGGCGCGAGTCCTGACCGACCAGGCGCAGGCCGTGGCCGCTCGTGACCAGCCCGGCGTAGGCCATGGTTTCGGCAAAGCCCCAATCCAGCGGCTGCTCGCCGGCGGCCATCTTGCGCCGCTGGTCGATAATGCGCTGCACCTGCCTGTGCAGATCGAAACCTTCCGGCAGCGTGGTCATTTTTTCCGACAGTTCGCGGATCTGTTCGAGCGGCAGCGTCGTATCGGCCGGCAGACGCCAGTCGGATTCCAGATACGGCGTCCAGTCGACCGTCATCATCGCATCATCGGCATCGACCAGTTCAACCACAGGTGCGCCTTCGTCGAGCTTGTCGCGATAGGCTTGCAACTGCTGATCGAGCGTAGGCTGGTCGATCAAGCCTTCACTAATCAATTGCTTGGAGTACTGTTTGTAGACTGAATCGAGGCTGCGGATGACGTCATACATGCGCGGTTGGGTCGCGGCCGGCTCGTCGGCTTCATTATGACCGAGGCGGCGATAGCAGACCAGATCGATGACCACATCCTTGTCGAACTCGCTACGGAAATCGGCCGCCAGACGCGTTACAAACAGCGCTGCTTCCGGGTCGTCGGCATTGACGTGGAAAATCGGTGCCTGCACCATCTTGGCTACTTCAGTGCAGTACAGCGTCGAGCGCGCATCGATCGGGTTCGAAGTCGTGAAGCCGATCTGGTTATTGACCACCAGGTGCACAGTGCCACCGACCTTGAAACCGCGTGCCTGGGACATGTTGAACAGCTCCATGTTGACACCCTGGCCAGCCAGCGCCGCATCGCCGTGCACGAGCACAGGAATGACCTGCTCGTAGTTGTCGTCGTCAAGCCGGTCCTGGCGCGCGCGCGCCGAGCCGGAGACTACCGGGTTGACAATCTCCAGATGCGAGGGGTTGAACGCCAGTGCCAGATGAATCACGCCGCCCGGCGTATGCACATCGGAGCTGAAGCCCATGTGGTATTTGACGTCACCCGAACGGGTTGGATCATCGCGCTTGATCTTGCCTTCGAATTCGGCGAACAGATCGCCCGGGCTCTTGCCGAGTACGTTGACCAGCACATTGAGTCGGCCACGATGGGCCATGCCGATAACCATCTCGCGCACGCCCTGGCTGCCGCAGTGGCGAATCAGCGTGTCGAACACCGGAATCAGGGTTTCGCCGCCTTCGAGCGAGAAGCGCTTCTGACCGACGTAGCGCGAATGCAGATATTTCTCCATGCCCTCAGCCGCGCTGAGCTTGCTCAGCAGGCGCAAACGATCTGCGCTCGGCGGCTGATACTGACCGCGCGCGTTTTCCAGCCGCTGCTGCAGCCAGCGGCGCTGGTTGGTATCGGTGATGTGCATAATCTCGGCGCCGATCGTGCCGCAGTAGGTCTGCTGACACAGCTCGATAATGTCGCGCAGCTTCATGCGATCGGGTGCAGCCAGGCTGCCGGTGTGGAATTCGGTATCGAGATCCGGCTCCGATAGATTGTGGAAATCGAGCTCCAGATCGGGCACATCCGGACGTTCGCTCAAGCGCAGCGGATCGAGGCTGGCACGCTGATGGCCGCGCACACGATAGGCGTTGATCAAACGCAGCACACCGGCCTGTTTGAAATCCTCAGTGGTGGCTGGAGCTGCGTGCAGCGCGCCATTTCGGGCCAGCCCCGCAAACTGCTCGGCAATCGCAAGATGATGTGTGTCGCTGCTCTGGCCGGTTTCGTTGAGTAATTCCTGCAGCACGGGCCGCCATTGCTCGGGCACGGAAGCCGGGTCGTCGAGCCAGTCTTCGTAGAGTTGTTCGATGTAGGCGGCGTTCAGGCCGGACAGGTGGGAGGTCCGGTATTTCTGTTGAAGGTCGTTGGTCATCGGTAGCCAGATTGTTTGCTTTGTTGAAGCGGCTTTGGACGATAAAAATATCGTGAAATTATACCTATAGATACGTGGCTACAGGGCTTGGCTCGATCGCTTTGGCGGCGCGGTTTGTGTGACTTACTTCTGCGCAAGCCAGATGCGGACTACTCTTCCGGTTCGGTTCGGCGTTTCGGTGCGAGTGAAATCAGTTCGCCCTGTTCGATCAGATGTTCGATCAGGGCGCGTGCGGTCGGGTCGGGCGGCCATTGCTCGAGTTGGCCTGTGGCGCATAACTCGCGTGCGAAGTCTGCCGGGCAGGGTAGATGCTCACCGTTAACGAATAGCAGGCCGGATTCGCTCCAGGCCAGGCGCGTGCCGGCCAGAAACATAAACGGTGGTTCCATTTCTTCCGGCTCATCTTCGCCAATATCCAAATCCGGGTTCCACTGGCGATACGCAGTCAGGCTTCGCCCAAGCCAGATGGTCAGTTCATCGTCTTCAAGCTGCAGGGCCTGGGTTAGCAGGCGACGGGTTTGCTGCAGCATCTTCTGGTCGATGCGCTCGGCCCGTTCCGGATCGTACTGTTCCGGATTCAGGCGCGGCAGACGGTTTTCCTGTTCGCCTAAATAGGCTGCCAGCTCGGCTAATAGTTCGGCCGATGAAGGTGCACGCAGGCCGATCGACCAGGTTTGCGATATCTGCTGGGCAATGCCGTGATGGGCAATGCCGGCCGGGATGTAGAGCGCGTCACCAGGCTCGACCAGGCAACTGACCTCGGATTTGAAGTTACGCAGTACGGCCAGTTCGAAATCTTCGTTCAGATCGGGTTGGAAACTGCCGGCGATTTCCCAGCGTCGGCTGCCTGCGGCCTGCACCAGAAACACGTCATAGGCATCGACATGCGGTCCGACCGAGCCGCCCGGACCGGCCTGGCTGATCATGATGTCATCGAGCAGCCAGTTCGGCATGAAATGAAACGCATCGAGCAGTTTGGCCACCTGCGGATACTTCTTGTCCATATCCTGCACGAGCAGCGATTGATAGGGCTGGTCGAGTCGCGGCAGTTCTTCATCATCGAATGGGCCGTATTCGAGCTTCCAGTCGAGCTTTTCGAACTCGCCGGTGACCAGCCGCGAGGCCAGCTCATCATCGCCCGCTGCCTGCGTCATTTCGTCGGTGCTCAGTGCGTCGGGCTGCAGCCAACCGCGAATCAGCAAAGGCTTGCGCTGCCAGCATTCATCGAGAAACTGCTTGGCGTCGAAGTGATCCCATTCGACCAGCTCGATGGCCTTGGCCTTGCCGTTGGTGTTGCCGTTTGCTTTGGCAGTCATGGGTGAGATCCTAGGGCCTTTTCCATAGTGTTAACAGGCCCTAGACGAAGCGCCGAATCGCGCGCGCCATCTCAGCAGCGTTGCCGATGTAGTCGGCCGGCGTCAGCGCCTTGAGTTCATCGCGCACGGCATCGGGCAATTCGAGTGCGTCGATGAAGTTCGCGATCGCGGCCTGGTCGATGATGCGTCCACGCGTGAGTGCTTTAAGCTTTTCGTACGGCTGCTCGATGCCGTGCACGCGCATGATCGTTTGAATCGGCTCGGCCAGCACTTCCCAGGCATTATCGAGATCGGCCCGAATGCGAGCGGTATCGGCTTCGATCCGATCGAGTCCGCGTGCAATTGACTGCCAAGCCAGCGAACAATAGCCAAACGCCGAACCGAGTGAGCGCTGCACGGTCGAGTCGGTCAGATCACGCTGCCAGCGCGAAACAGGTAACTTGGTGGCGAAATGGTCGAGCAGGGCGTTGGCCAGGCCCAGATTGCCTTCGCCGTTTTCAAAATCAATCGGGTTGATCTTGTGCGGCATGGTCGAAGAACCGATCTCGCCTTCGACTGCCTTTTGCGCGAAATAGCCGAGCGAGATATAGCCCCAGGTGTCGCGCGCGAAATCGAGCAGAACGGTGTTGATGCGTATTAGCGCATGGGCGATTTCGGCGATCATGTCGTGCGGTTCGATCTGCGTGGTGTACGGATTCCACACCAGGCCTAGGCCTTCGACCGTATCGCGTGCCAGCGCCGGCCAGTCGAGATTGGGATAAGCCACCCGGTGTGCATTGAAATTGCCGACTGCACCGTTGATCTTGCCCGTGATTTCAATCCGGTTCAATAGTCGCCGCTGCCGCCGCAGGCGGAACGCAACGTTGGCGATTTCCTTGCCCAGCGTGGTCGGCGTTGCGCTCTGGCCGTGCGTACGCGATAGCATTGGCAATTCGGCATATTCGATGGCTAAGGATTCCAAGCGTTGGTCCAGATCGGCCAGCAGCGGGTCGAGCTGATCGGTCAGCGCCTGTTTGAGGATCAGACCCCAGGCCAGGTTGTTGATGTCCTCGGAGGTGCAGGCGAAATGCACCATTTCAGCCTGGGCAGCCAGTGCGGGCCGGTTTTCCATTTGCTGCTTGATCCAGTATTCGACTGCCTTGACGTCGTGATTGGTCGTACGCTCAATGTCTTTGATGGCGGCTGCATCGTCGAGTGAGAAGTCCTCATACAGCCGCTGCAGGAACGCGCGATCGTTGGCGCTGGGTGCTTCGATGGCGGCAAAATCGTCATGATCGGCCAGCCGCAGTAGCCATTCGATCTCGACCCGGACACGATGGCGGATGAGCCCGGTTTCGGAAAACAGCTCGGCCAGTGGCCGCAGACGCCCGGCATAGCGACCATCCAGCGGCGAAAGTGCACTCAAAGTAGGGTGTGACATTGAGCCATTGCATCCTCGGCAAAACGGTCGCACATAATAGCGCTTAATCGGGTGTTTCGGGAACTGGTGGTTTTTTGTTCAATATCAGCCTGAAGCCCTGCCTGCTTTGCGATAATTACAGGATTGCTATGATGCTAGTCAAATTTGAAGGGTGATTTCGCCATGACTGCAGCCAATACCGCCGACACGATCGAACAGCCGAATGCCAAGCCGCTGGTAGTGGCGATTTCATCGCGTGCGCTGTTCGATCTCGATTCGACCCATCAGATTTACGAGCAGGATGGCTTAGAAGCCTATGTCGAGTATCAGCGCGAGCGTGAAGACGAGATTCTGCAGCCCGGCGTGGCGTTTCCGCTGGTGCAGAAAATGCTGGCGCTGAATGACGATGAGATGGACCACCCCGGCGTCGAAGTTATTCTGTTATCGCGCAACAGTGCCGATACGGGCCTGCGCATCTTTAACTCGATTGAGCATCATGATCTGAATATCGAGCGCGCCGTATTCACCAACGGTGCCAGCCCGAGCCTGTACATCGAGCCCTGTGGTGCCGATGTGTTTCTTTCAGCGCATGCAGATGATGTCCGTCAGGTACTCACCGCAGGGTATGCCGGGGCGACGATTCTGCCGCAGGCCACGCGTGAGAATCGTTCCGGTCAGTTGCGCATCGCGTTTGACGGCGATGCTGTGATCTTCAGCGATGAGGCCGAACGGGTCTATAAAACTCAAGGACTTGAAGCATTTTCCTCAAGCGAGCGCGAAGCGGCGATGACGCCGCTCAAAGCGGGTCCGTTCAAGGCCGTGCTTGAGGCCATTCATCGCATTCAGTCGGCCTATCCAATTGAAGAAAACCCGATTCGCACCGCGCTGGTTACTGCCCGGTCCGCGCCTGCGCACAAGCGTGTCATCCTGACGCTGCGCGCCTGGGGCATTCGGATCGATGAATCGATGTTTCTGGGTGGGCGCAATAAGTCAACCTTTCTGCGCGCTTTCGGCGCCGATATCTTTTTCGACGACCAGCAACTGCACTGCGAAACGGCCAGCCAGGTCATCGCCACAGGTCATGTGCCGCATGGCGTGGCGAACGAGAAGTAGCGTCTGCAGGCAATTGGCGAGAGCGAAACAGCGATGAACTGGATCGTGCATAAATTCGGCGGCAGCAGCCTGGCTGACGCCGAAGCCATTGCCCGCGTCGGAGAATTACTGCTGGCGCGCGACGATACACATCAGGCCGTGGTTGTTTCGGCCGTGCAGGGCACGACCGATGCGCTGATTGAACTCAGCAGTCTGGCAGCCGGCAGCGATGCCGAGTGGTTGCCGGCACTACAGCGCCTGCGCGAGCAGCATTTGAACTGCGCCAGGGCCTTGGATGTACGTCTCGAAGTAGAACAGACGCTTGACGTTTCATTCGATCGTTTACGTCACCTGCTCGAAGGTCTGCAACTGCTCGGCTCGCTGCCGCAAGAGGCGCTCGACCTGATTTCGGCACTCGGCGAGCAGTGGTCGTCGATCCTGCTGAGCGGCTGGTTTGCCGCCCAACAAAAGGACGCGCTGCGCATCGACGCGCGTGAGGTCATTCGTATTGATATTGGCGAACTCGGTCCGATTGCTCGCATCGACGAAAGCCGCGCAAATCTTGAGCGCCTGCTTGGTGATGGTACGCCTGGCCGAATCGTTATGACCGGCTTTTGCTGCCGCCAAGCCAACGGCCGCGTGGCTACACTCGGGCGCGACGGCAGCGACTTCTCAGCCACGATTCTGGCTGCGCTGTTGCATGCACAGGAAGTGCATATCTGGACCGACGTGCCCGGCGTGCTCAATGCCGACCCAACCCATGTGCCGCAGGCCAGAACCACGCCGATCCTGTCGTATCGCGAAGCCTTCGAGCTGGCCTATTTCGGTGCGCACGTACTGCATCCACAAACCATGGCGCCGATTCTGGCGCAAAAGATTCCGGTTCGGATTCGCTCAATGCAACAGCCCGATGAGCCCGGCACGCGCATTGATTCGTCAGGTTCGGCCGAGCCGCCGGTCAAAGGCATCACGAGCATTCGCAATCTGGCGCTGGTTACGGTTGAAGGTGCTGGTCTGCTCGGCGTGCCCGGCACGGCCGAACGTGTTTTTGCTGCGCTCAAACAGCACCGGATTTCGGTCACGATGATCTCGCAGGGTTCGTCGGAACACTCGATCTGCTGCGTGTTGCCGCGGGCTGATGCCGAGCGCGCGCAGTCGGTGCTGAGTACGGTATTTGAACGTGAAATTCAGGCTGGCCAGATTCAGCGTATCGCGCGGCTGCATGATATCGAAGCACTGGCCGTGGTTGGCGATGGTATGGCCGGGTCGCCGGGTGTGGCCGGGCGTTTGTTTTCGGCGCTGGGCCGCGCCGGCGTCAACGTGCGCGCGATTGCTCAAGGGTCATCCGAACGCAATATTTCAGTCGCGATCGATGCGGATCAGGCCACGCGCGCGCTGCGTGCGGTGCATGCCGGATTTTATCTGTCGCGTCAGACGCTGTCGATCGGCGTGATCGGCCCGGGCCAGGTCGGCAAGGCGTTGCTCGCTCAGCTTCAGGCCACAGCGCCGGGCTTGCGCAAGGATCAGCGCGTGAATCTGCGCGTGCGTGCGCTGGCCAATTCGCGTCACATGGTGCTGGCCGACCAGCAGCTCGATGATGCCGCGTTTGCTGGAAATCTGAACCAAGCCGAAGCGCTGGATATGCAGCGTTTTACCGAGCATGTCAACGCCGAACACATGCCGCATGCGGTCATCATCGACTGCACCGCTAGCAATGCCGTGGCCGAATACTATGCCGACTGGCTGGCCGCCGGCATCCACGTGATTACGCCGAATAAACACGCCGGCAGCGGTAGTGCTTCACGCTATGCACGACTTAGGCAACTCACCAGTAGTGGCGCCGCGCACTGGCGCTATGAGGCTACCGTCGGCGCGGGTTTGCCCGTGATTCAGACGCTGCGCGATCTGATCGATTCGGGCGACCGGGTGCAAAGTATCGAAGGTATTTTCTCTGGCACCATGGCCTGGCTGTTCAACCGCTTCAAACCCGGCATGTCGTTTACTGAACTCGTGCGCGAGGCGCATGCGGCCGGTTACACCGAACCGCATCCGGCTGATGACCTTTCCGGTATGGACGTGGCGCGCAAGCTCACGATCCTTGCACGCGAGATGGGGCTGAGTCTGGATCTTGATCAGATCGAAGTCGAAAGCCTGGTGCCGGATGGCCTGATTATCGACGGCCCCGAGCGCTGTACGGTTGAGCAGTTCTTCGAACAACTGGCCAGGAATGACGATGCGTTTGAGCAGCGTATTCGCAATGCGCACAAGCAGGGCGGCCAACTGCGCTTTACCGCTTCGCTGAACGAATCGGGCAGCGCACGCGTGGGCTTATGCACCGTGCCCGATGCGCACCCGTTTGCGCATCTGGCGTTGACCGATAATGTGGTTGCGTTCAGAACTGAGCGCTACAATGAAAACCCGCTGATCGTGCAGGGCCCAGGCGCCGGGCCACAAGTGACCGCAGCCGGCGTATTTTCTGATCTGCTGCGGATTGCCCAGTCGATTGAGCCAGGCATTTAACCGACCTACGCTTGGCCGTTATCGCCGCATGCCGTGGTAGATCATCTCAATCCAGCGTTCACCGTTGATAAATCCACCGCCCCAGTCGGCGTCGAATTCGGCCAGCGGATCGGATTCAATCACTTGCTCCAGCGTTTTGCCTTCGGCCAGCATGGTTTGCATTCGTTCATTCACCACTGCAAGCAGATTGCGATATTCGGCGAGCTGTTCTCGGTTGATCACCGGCCCGCCGTGGCCGGCGATGATTTTTGTATCCACCCCGGCCATTTCGAGCATGCGGTCGGCTGCCTTGATCATACCGCCCAAATTACCGCCGCTCGAATAATCGATAAACGGATACATGCCGTGGAACACCAGATCACCGCTGTGAATCACATCGGCTTCCTTAAGCTGTACGATCGAATCGCCGTCGGTGTGCGCATTGGCTACGTGTTCGGCATAGACGGTGTGGCCGCCGAGATGAAAGGTGATGGTTTCGCTGAAGGTGACCACAGGTAATGCAGCGTCTGGTGCCGGTGGCACCTCGCTATTGAAAAACTCGATCAATTGCCCGGCCTTGAGCCGTTTGCGCACATTGTCATGCGCAACGATTAGCGCGCCGGTTTCACTCATGTTTTCATTACCGCCGGTATGGTCGTTGTGCCAGTGGGTGTTCAGCACGAACTTGACCGGCTGATCGGTGATTTCAGCAATCGCAGTCAGAATCTTGTCGGTCAACGGCGCGTATTGATCATCGATTAAAAATGCCCCGTCGTCGCTGACCACCAGTCCCAGATTACCGCCTGCGCCCTGCAATGCATATACGTTTTCGGTCACCGACGTTGCTTGAATTTCCACGCCGGAAAAGTCCTGTGCCTGTGCCTGCGCGGCCGTCAGCATCGCAATAAGGAGCAGAAAAACCCATGTTGTGCCCATATTCATGATTTGCATCCTGTCGAATAGATCGGTTAGGGTGGGAGCGGGGAACGAAGACGTATACGTCATCATAACAAACCCATTCCTGCATCATGAATCGGCCGCATCGTGATTCATCATTTCGTAGATATACCCTTGGCCGACTATTCAGAGTGTCGTACTCTGGCCGGAAAATACGTTCTTACTTGATAAAAGTCTTAACTTGACAAACAAATAATGATCCAGCACACATTGCGTTTAACTTTAGAGGAAGTCCGCAGCGGGTGGGCAAAATCGATTTCGGGAGAGTAATAATGAAAGTATTGAATGTATCCAAATATGGGTTGCTGGCGGCCGCCTTGCTGATAGCAGCCGGCACGCTATGGGCCGGCCCGGGTGTATGGACTTCGAGCGGTCCGAATGGCGGTCGCGTTGAAGGTCTGGTCGCCTCGCCGTTTACGGTCAACGAATACTATGCCGTGACTCGCGGCGGTGTGTTCAAGACGATCGACGGCGGCGTAAACTGGACCGATCGCAGCGCCGGCATCAACCGGCAGGTATTCCGAATCGTACACAGCCAAACGGCGGCCAATCGGCTGATGGTATCCGGCACGACCAAGGTGTTTTTCAGCAATGATGGCGCATTGACCTGGTCCGATCGCACACCGCCATCCGGCTTGCTGGCTGGCGCAATACTGGGCAACTTGGCCGCCTCGAATGTGGCTCCTGGCACATATTTTCTCGGGCTGGATGATGATCGAGTGCTGCAAACCAGTGATTCCGGTTTAAACTGGACGGCATTGGCGCCGATTCCACAGCCCGGCGATTTTTTCATCACGGCCATCGCAAGCAACCCGACCAGCTCGACCGATATCCTCGTAGCTACCGGCGACGATTTAGCCACTAACGATCACCGGCTGTGGCGGGCGGATTTGAGCGTTTCGCCAGCAGCTTGGACGCAAATCCCGTGTTCCTCTCCCTGTATCTGGGATGATTCTGACATTCGCGATATCGAGTTCGGTTCGGCCGGTCGGGTTTGGGCGATCTCGCAAAACGGCGCTGCGCGTAGCGATGATAGCGGCGCGACCTGGACCGTACCGGGTG
>JBCCHH010000024.1:0-10286 GCA_039028855.1 Pseudomonadota bacterium
CTTGTTCAAGTAGTGAACTCACAGCTTTGCGCTCAGCCTGCAGTACGTCGGCCTGGGATTGAGCCAGCGCCCGCACATCCTCTTCGGTCGGATACGCAGCCATAAACAGACGATCCTGCTGGGCCCGGATGCGTTCTCTCTCGGCAATACTCCGTTCCAGTTCCAACTGGCGCTGAAGCTCGCTACGCTCTTCGGCAGTCAATGCTCGCGATACGCTTTCAGCGATGCGGCCATCGGATTCAAGCCGATCATGCGCAGCGGCGACGCGCTCTGGTGGCAGGGTCTGGCTGTAGTGCACTTCGCCGTTTTCGTCGACCCATTTGTATACCGTCTGGGCCGCCACGCCGGCGGAAAGCATCAAGCCCGTGATGATCGTTACTACAAGCCCTCTCACCATTCTCTATCCTTGGGGGCCGCTTCAGCCAGTTCAGGCCGGCCCCGGTTGCACTCCATATTCGGATTGAAATGCCAGCATAGCAGACAATTTTTCCGACTGATCCTGCGAGCCGTCCATGGTCTGCTCAAGCTGCTCAATTAAATCTTCAAGCGCAGCAACCGCTATAACTTTCGCGCCTGTAGCCATAATTGTCTCGCTGGCTGACAAAGCCGAATGCCGAGCGCGTTCCTGCCGATCCAATCCCACGATTAAACCGACCACACTGCCGCCGCATTGTTCAATCAGAGGACGACATTCATTAAAGGCGGTGCCTCCTGAAAGCACATCATCCAGAATCAACACCCGGCCTCGAATTGCGGCACCAACCATCATGCCGCCTTCGCCATGCGCCTTAGCTTCTTTTCGGTTGTACGCCACCGGAACATTCAGGCCATGGCGACGCATCAGACTCACAGCGACAACCGCAGCCAGCGGAATACCCTTGTAGGCCGGCCCGAACAACAGATCGAATTCCAGCCCTTCGTGCTCAATCGCATGAGCCATCGCATCGGCATAGCAGTCAGCCAGAAGAGCCAGCGTGCGGCCGTCGTTAAACTGACCGGCATTGAAAAAATAGGGGCTTTTGCGGCCTGATTTCAACGTGAAATCGCCAAATCGCAGCGCTTCCGAAGCAATGGCCAGCTCAATGAATTGTTTGGTCCAGGGTTTCATCGCATAAGTTTAGCGCGCGCGCTGGCCGGTGCCAAATCCATTTGGTCATCGAGTGCAGCCGCCAACTCTCGAACGCCCGATCGGGCTACCATGACGTTCGCCTCCGACTGAGCCCGACCTATGCGCATCATCACCCTCAACGCCAACGGCATCCGCGCGGCCGCCCGCAAAGGTTTCTTCGACTGGCTCAAACGCCAGCGCGCCGATGTGGTCTGCATTCAGGAGACCAAGGCACAGATTCATCAGCTTGACGATCCGATCTACAAGCCCGGCTATTTCGATACCTGCGTCTATCACGATGCCGAAAAAAAGGGCTATTCGGGCGTGGCGCTGTATACGCGCAAGGCACCCGATCGGCTTCAGGCCGGCATCGGCTGGGACGTGATGGATTCGGAAGGTCGCTGGCTGCAGGCCGACTTTGGCAATCTATCGGTCGTGTCGCTGTATTTGCCGTCGGGTTCGTCAAAAGAAGAGCGTCAGCAGATCAAGTATCAATGTATGGATCACCTCAAACCCAAACTCGCGCAATGGGCCAAGTCCGGGCGGGACTGGATCATCTGCGGCGACTGGAACATCGCGCACAAGAAAATCGATATCAAAAACTGGCGCGGCAATCAGAAAAACTCCGGTTTCCTGCCCGAAGAGCGCGCCTGGATGGATGAACTGTTCGGACCCGTAGGTATGCACGATGCATTTCGTCGCGTCGACCCGCGACCCGAGCAATACACCTGGTGGTCGAATCGTGGCCAGGCCTGGGCCAACAACACCGGCTGGCGGATTGACTATCACGTCACCAGCGCCAACCCGGCCGATAACGTGACCGCCGCACGTATCTATAAAGACCAGCGTTTCTCTGACCACGCGCCGCTGATTCTCGATTACGACAGCGAGCTGTGAGACCAGCGATTGAACTCAAACCGGTCAATGATTTCTGATCAGCATGACGGCTGAGACGAGCACAGCGCCAAGCCATGAGCGCAAATCCCTGCGTGAATTGCTGATCGCCTGGAAGGATCGGCGTCTCGGCATTATCTTCCTGCTCGGCATTGCGTCGGGCTATCCCTGGGTACTGTTCGGTTCGGCCATGACCGCATGGCTAGCCGAACTCGGCATCAGCCGCAGCGCAATCGGCTATCTCGGCGCCGTGGCCATGGTCTATGCGTTGAATTTTCTGTGGGCGCCGCTGCTCGATCGCAATGCACCGGCCTGGTTCAACAAACTCGGCCGACGCCGCGGGTGGCTGCTGCTGATCCAGATTGGCCTGCTCATCGTCACGCTGCTACTGAGCCGGACCGATCCGGCAGCCAATCTGACAGCCGTTGGCCTGCTCATGCTCAGTATCGCCATTCTTTCGGCCACGCAGGATCTGGTTATCGATGCCTATCGCGTCGAGCTGATTCCGCGCTCGGATTCGGAACGAATCTCCTACGGTTCGGCCATGGCCACCTCGGGCTGGTGGACAGGCTACAGCTTGCTCGGTGCGGTGCCGTTCTGGGTGGTCGGCAACCTGACCGGCGGCTGGAGCACAGTCTACATCGGTCTAGGTCTGATCTGGCTGGCGTTTATCGCGATGATCTTCTGGTTGGCACCGATGCCGGAGACCGCCGGCAGGGTACGCGAAGCTGGCATTGGCTTAGTCCAACGCATCAAAACCACCGTGTTCGAGCCGCTGGCCGATTTTTTCATCCGCAACGGCCTGAAACTGGCTATCGGCATTCTTGTGTTCGTGCTGCTGTTCAAGGTCGGCGAAGCCTTTCTCGGCCGCATGTCAATCGTGTTCTACAAGGAAGTCGGTTTCAGCGATGCTGAAATCGGCACCTACTCGAAGCTGCTGAACTGGTGGGTCACGGTTATCTTCGCCATTCTCGGTAGTTTGATCAACGCGCGCTTCGGCATCATCCGCGGACTGTTCATCGGCGGCATCGCCATGGCCGCGAGCAATCTAATGTTCGCCTGGCTGGCCCAGGCCGGACCGGTGCCGTGGATACTGAGCTTGGCCGTGGTCGTCGATGGCTTCACCGCCGCCATGGGCACGGTTGCCATGGTCGCCTTTATCACCACGCTGACCAGCCACACCTTCACCGCCACCCAGTATGCCCTGCTCGCCTCGATCGGCAATCTCGGCCGCACCACGCTGGCCTCGGGCAGCGGCTGGCTGGTCGATTCGCTCGGCGGCAACTGGTCGCTGTTCTTTGTCCTGACGGCGCTGGCTGTAATTCCTAGTCTGCAGATTCTGATGTGGCTGGGGCCGAAGCTGAAGTCTCGCTATCCGAATGTGTTCGATCGGCGCTCATCCGAAGGCGATGGCTAGATTTAGCCGATTGAGCATGCCATACTGATTTGCAACGAAAGTCTGCGAACTTGCCTGCGATTACAGGCTTGCAAACAACCTTGAACAGCAGCAACAAAAACCTATTCCGGCCACTGAAACTTCGATCCGCCATGCTTCTTCGTCGCGTCAGCCAGCATGTCAAAGACCAGAACTGGTTTGCTGTCGTACTGGATTTCAGTATCGTAGTCATTGGCGTGTTCATCGGCATCCAGGTTTCCAACTGGAACGACGCACGTAACGAAGCCTCACAGGAGCAAGTCATTCTGGCCAGTATTGTCGATGACTTGCGCAGTGATGAGCTGCAGCTCAACGATGGCATTCGCATGGCCGAAAATAACATTCGGGCGGCAAACTATACGCTGGAACAGGCCGGTCTGAGACCGATTGGCAACATCGAATTTGCAAGCAGCTCGATCGACTTTTCCAGCGGCAGGCTCTATATTCCGCAAATACAAGGTGAGTTCGAGCAGACCAACCGCCTCTGGTCGCAGGCCGTAGTGCGCTACCACCCGACCCAAAGCAGCGCGGCATTCGACACGCTCATGGCTACCGGCGATCTGGGCTTAATCAAAGACCGCGAACTGGTACAGCAACTGCAGACCTACCAACTGCTCTGGAACGACATTGAAGGATCGCAAAACACCACGTTTCGCCCGTTTAGAAATCAGGCGATTTTCGTCGGTCAGAAATTCGGTCTGAGCCCGTTCACCGATATGCCCGAGCAAGAGTTCGTCGAGCTCGTCAGCAAGCAATCAGAACTTGAGGGAACGCTTCGTACAATAGCCGAATATTCCGTTATTCATCGCGATCTGCTTGAACAAACCCGCAAGCTGAATCAGGAGCTCATGGCGCGTGTAAGTCAGGATATCGAGCTATAAATTCAAAAAAATAGAATGACTCTGATCACATTATTGTTGCCATAGTTCATGGCTAATCTTCCGCGTGTGTTCAAACAAATGCACCAATCGCTGCATAAGGTGCGATTGAAAAGCTGGAAAAGATTAAGCAGGAGAACATGGCTGAATAACGACCACTATATCTACCACGTCACCTGGTCTTCCGAAGGCGAAGAATATGTCAGACTCTGCCTGTAGTTCCCTTCACTCTCGTGGCTCGACATCAGCACGGAAAAGGTACTGTCCGGTATTCGTTCATTGGTTGGTGAGGTCGTTAAAGGTCTTAAAGAATCCGGTGAACCTCTACCCACCGCTATTGCTGACTGCCACTACAGTGGCCAATTCCGCATCCGAATTTCGCTGGAGCTACACCGGGAATTAGCACTGGAGGCTGCACAAGAAGGTGTGAGCCTTAACAGGCTGGCCAGCTCACGATTGGTAAAGACACCTGCCTAAATAAGAGTTACATAAATACCATCATCTAAAGTCAGCGGCCAAGACCGTTAGGCAAGAAACGCTAACCAACGACAGAGCAACAGGAGCTGGTGTCGTGACTGAACAAAATGCAAAAAAGGGTGCTGAGACTATTTTTCGAAAAAATTCAATTTTGAAGGTCCTTCCACTTCAACACTACCGAGCATCTCACCAGTAGTCTGATCTTCAATCCAGACTATTGAACCTTCTTCAGCAAGTTTCCCGCGAATGATATATGCACCATTTTCAATTAATGTCAAACGAACTTCGCCTTTGACTTCATATACGGTTCCAGCCCATGATCGAGCGGGCATTGCATAGGCAGTTCGACCAACAAGTGTTAGAACTCGTTGCCCAGTTTGAACTTGATTTTCCTGCAGTACTGTGGTTAAAACATCTCCCTGATAAAGACTCGCTGAGCGCGATCGAGTTCTACTATTGCGGATTTCTCGACCGTCGATAGCATGGAGATAAAAAAGGTCAGCCTTTCCTTGATCAATACGATGCTCTGAATCTTGCACAAAGGCAATCGGACCTCGATATCCCTCGGGTAACGATGGCGCATGTGAAACACAGCCGCCTATAACGAATATTGTAAGAATAACCAAAAAAATCTTTTTCATCGATAAGCTCCCAATTAGAATTATCGTATCTCGAATCAGCAGGACTTAATGTAATCCTTTACTCCGCATAATCTGAGTAATTGGCCCCAGCAAAAATACCTGATGAAAGCTAAACTGAGATTATGACCTACTGCCTCGCCCTCCGGCTGGACGCCGGCCTTGTGTTCTGTTCCGACTCGCGCACGAGTGCGAGTATGGATGACATCAACGTTTATTCCAAAATGCATCGCTTTGACACGGCCGATGACCGCATGATTATGCTGCTGTCGGCCGGAAATCTGGCAACAACTCAGGCCGTGGTCAATCAGATTGATCGTGATCTGCGTGACGCCCATGTCGAGCGCGATCTGAACAGCTTCAGCAATCTTGATGAGTTGACCCGCTACGTCGGTGAGATTTCGAGCCAGGTTCAGGATACCTATTCCGATCAGGCCGAGCAGAGCGCATTCACAGCCTCGTTCATCCTCGGCGGTCAGATTCAGGGGCAGCCGCAGGATATTTTTCTGATTTATCCGCAGGGCAATCATATTGCCGCCTCAACCGAGAAACCGTTTCTGCAGATTGGCGAGACCAAATACGGTAAACCGATTCTGGATCGCATCATTGAGCCGGGCACGACATTGGAGCGTGGTGCACGCTGTGCGCTCGTGTCGATGGATGCAAGCATGCGTAGTAATTTAAGCGTCGGGCCGCCGATTGAGCTGTTGCTGTATGACGCCGACAGTATCAATGGCTACCAACAGCTTCGCTTCGATGAAAACGATGCCTTTCTCGAGCGAATCAGCCAAGCCTGGAACAACGGCCTCGATGCGCTGTTTTGCGAACTGCCGCGTTTTGATTGGGAAGCCACGCTATGACAATATCAGGCATGACTACAGGATTCGCCAATCAAATCATCAAACTCACGCTATGTCTGATGTTGTGCGTATCGACCAGCACCTTATCGGCAGAAAACGAACCCTGCACCTGTGGAGTCGAAGCAGCCCTGACCGAATTTCTCAATGGCGCGGCAAATAACCCGACCGCACATGACCGCTTCTGGGCCGAGCCGTTGATCTATACCAGCTCTCGTGGCGAGCGCTTCGGCAAGGCCGAGATCATGGCGGGTTTTGAACAGGACGATACAGCTGACGAAGACCAGTCACCCCCCGTTTATTCGGCCGAGGATGTCACCATCCGGTTTGAAAATGAGTTGGCATTACTCACATTTACGCTGGTTGCTGAAACGCCAACCGAAGCTGAAGCTTCCATTCAGCGCTACTACAATTCGGGCGTGTTGAAAAACTCCGCTGTCGAAGGCGAATCACCGCACTGGCAGGCCGTGTTGTGGCAGGCCACGCGCATTCCCGAACCGGTTGCCGCAACACTGCATGAGCAGCAATGAAGGCACACGCAGGCGGCTAGTTGAAACTGCCGCGCATGTCATCGTCGACGCTTTCGACGACTATAACGCCCGTTTTTCCGATATTACCCGACGCGCCGCGCGTCATTTCGATCGCTGCGAATGGAAGGCCCAACTCAAGTCGGCCAATCAGCGCATCGCGCTGTATGACGAATGCATCGCCGAAACCATCGGTCGGCTCGAACACCGTATGGCCGAGCGATTGCTGGCGCGCGCGCTGTGGTTCGACATTCACCGTTACTATGCCGAAGCAATCGCAGACCGCATCGACGCTGAGTTATACAAGACCTTCTTCAACACGCTGACCCGCCGATTATTCAAGACACGCGGCGTCAGCCAAGGCGTTGAATTTGTCGCGCTCGACATTGAGCCGACCGAACACATCACGCATCCAATCGACCGGCACATCTACAGTTGTCATGAGCAGCCGGCCGAAGCCATGCAGCGCATGCTGCGCAATGTCGACGTGCGCTATCGGCAGGATTCGCTCGAAGGCGATGCCGCGCGGATTGCAACGCGACTGCAGCAGGATTTGCGACAGATCGACCCAGTCGGCCTGTTGTCACTCGAGTTGCTTAAGGTCGTGTTCTACCGCGACCGCCGCGCCTATCTGATCGGCCGTGCGTTCGGCCAGCAGCGCTGGTTGCCGTGTGTCATTGCCCTGGTTAATGATGATCAGGGTATTCGCGTCGATGCCGTGATCACTGAACGGCGTCAAGTCAGTGTTTTATTCGGCTTTACCTACAGCTATTTTCACGCCGACCTGCCGACCATTGGCGATGCGATCGTGTTTCTGCGCACGTTGCTGCCGAACAAACCGGTCGATGAACTCTATACCGTGCTTGGCCGGGCTAAACAGGGCAAGACCGAGCGCTACCGCCACTTCGTCAAGCACTTGCTGCAATCCGAGCACGAACGGATGATCGAAGCCGAGGGCCAGCGCGGCATGGTCATGCTCGTGTTCACCCTGCCATCCTATCCACTGGTGTTTAAACTCGTGCGCGACCACTTTGCGCCGGGCAAGAAGATCGGTCGCGAGCATGTGTTGAGTCAATACCGCCTCGTATTCAATCATGATCGGGTCGGCCGGCTGATCGATGCGCAGGAATATCGTCATCTCGAATTTGACCGCCGCCTGTTCAACGACGATCTCCTGGAACTGCTGCAAAACGAATGCGATCGCATCGTCAAGGTCGATGACAAGCGCGTTTCGATAGCGCACTGTTTCGTGCAACGTCGCGTTCGACCGCTCGATTTGTACATCCGTGAAGCCGAGTCCGAAGTGGCCGCATATGCCGTAATCGACTACGGTCAGGCCATTCGCGATCTAGCTCGCTCGAATTTATTCCCCGGCGATCTGTTTCTGAAAAACTTCGGCGTCACCGCCAGTAAACGAATCGTGTTTTACGATTTCGATGAAGTGCGCCGCGTCACCGACTGCAACTTCCGCCGCATTCCTCCGGCGCGCAGCGAAGAACAGCTACTCAGTGATGAGATCTGGTACACGGTCGAAGCCGGCGATGCCTTTCCGGAACAGTTCCAGCAGTTCATGGACTTATCGCCGGCCCATCGAGCCTTGTTTGAGCAGCATCACGGCGAGCTGTTTGATCCAAAATGGTGGCAGGCACTGCGAGCACGGCTGATTGAACAACCAGCAGCGGATGTCAGGCCCTATCCGGATACCTGCCGGTTGGTATAGTGCGTTTGCCGGCGAAATCTGAACACGAACATGCCGTGAGTGAAAGAAGGTAAAAAAACGCACCCATAAGCGGGTGCGTAAATTCATGCATCGAAAATAAGCCTTAGCAATTAGCTATCTCAAACCCATGGATCCGCTTCATGGATTTGAGAGCGCTTCTATTCACCTTGCCCCAATGAAAACCCTCGCTCCCCATCCCAGCTACACAGATGCTCGGTCTTGATGAAATCCAGACCGTGCTGTTCAAAGCGATCCAACAATTCCAGCACGTCGCGATGGCTTATTTCAGTACCCACCGGCGCGCGAAAGCGGCAGCGCCAATGATCGGTACATCGGGTTTCAGCCAGACCATCGGGATAGACCTTGACACCACGGTTGGTCACGATGCTTAACTTCAGCGGACTGTCGTCGGTCAGACGGCGGACCTGTTCGCCGAGTATGTTGGGATTGCGGCCATGCTCATCCCAGTCCAGGAAGATATCCACGCCAACCAGCGTCTTTTTCGGACGATGTGCATGCGATTGCCAGACCGGGCTTTCGCTTGGCAGTGCGCGCGCTTCGGGTAGTTCGATCGACTCCGGATACAAACCCAGGTTCTCACACACTGCATCGGCAAATTCACGCGTGCCAATGCGCTCGACGCTGTGCCCCTCGCGAAACAGATCGGCAGTGTGCTTGCCCTGCTCAAGGGTCTTGAGCCAGGCACGCTGGATTCGGTCGGCCGTTGCCGCATCGTCCAGATAACGCAGCATTTCACAGGCCGCCAACAGCAGACCCGATGGGTTGGCGATGTTCTGACCGGCAATATCCGGCGCCGAGCCGTGCACGGCTTCAAACATGGCAAAGTCCTCACCAATATTGGCCGAACCACCCAAGCCGACTGAGCCGGTGATTTGCGAGGCCACATCCGATAGCACGTCGCCATACAGATTGGGCGCGACGATCACATCGAACATTTCCGGCCGATCGGCCAGCAGCGCGGTGCCGATATCAATGATCAGATGATGCGCTTCAATATCCGGATATTCGGCAGCGATCTCGTCAAAGATTTTATGGAACAGGCCGTCGGTGATCTTCATTATGTTGTCTTTGGTCAGACAATGAACTTTGTTGCGCCCCTGCACCCGCGCCAGTTCAAATGCATAGCGCACGATGCGCTCACAACCCGGACGCGAAATCAACTTCAGGCACTGGGTGACTTCGGCGGTTTGACGATGTTCGATGCCGGCGTAGGTATCTTCTTCGTTTTCGCGCACGATGACCAGATCCATCTCTGGGTGAAGCGAGGGCAGCAGCGGGTCCCAGGAACGGCACGGGCGCACGTTTGAAAACAGGCCCAGTGCCTTGCGCAGCGTGACGTTCAGGCTTTTATAGCCGCCGCCCTGAGGCGTAGTGATCGGGCCTTTGAGCATGACGCGATGCTCGAGCAGCGAATCCCAAGCCGAATCGGGAATGCCCGAGGTCACACCATCGAGATAGCATTGCTCGCCGATCGTGACCGGCTCAAACCGCACTCTGGCTCCTGCGGCTTCGAGAATCTGCAGGGTTGCGGCGGTAATCTCAGGGCCAATACCATCACCCTCGGCCAGCGCGACTGTGCGCATCGCCGTATTTTTCTGCTGTTCGATCGTGCTGTGGATTTCTTTTTCAAGCGCTGCCATTGGAACTTTCCTTAAATGCTGTTACCTGTATTGCGATTTTCTTATTATTTTTGCTGGCGCTAGTCTACTGTCGATGTTTAATAGATAAAAG